>JASFFK010000001.1:0-27850 GCA_050124335.1 Chromatiales bacterium
AAGCTGCTCAAGCAGCACAGCGGCAGCAAGAGGCCGAGGCACGCCAGGCAGCCATGCGTGCCCAGATGGAAGCCCGCCGCGCAGAGATGCAGAAGCAGATGGAAGCCCGTCGTCATGCCGCCATGCAGGAACGCGAAGCCGGCCAGTCCAGCGTTGATCCCAGGACCGTCGCCAGGCCGGACGAAACCATGCAGCCACGCGTGCGTGAGCGTCGCCAGGAGATGTATCGCCGGCCTGTCCCGCAACGCTACGAAACACCGCGCGCCACGAGCATGGAACAGGAACAGTGGGAAAGGGCTCGTGCCGAACGTCGCAAGCTCATGGAGCAGCGCATGAAACAGCAGCAGGAAGCCATGCGCCAGCGCATGGATACTGCCATCGAGAACCTGCCGCCGGCACCCATGACGCCGGACATGGCGCCGATGATGCCTGCGCCACAGCGCATGCAGCCCCCGAGAGGTCCGGCGCCGTATGGCTACGATCGCAGCGCGGAACCTCCCCGTATGCCTTATGGTTATGGACGTCCGGCAGCTCCGGCCCCGTACGGACCGCCGCCTGCCGATCCGCGCGCACCACAGGGTTACGGCTATCCGCGTCCCTGATCACCAGCGAGCGAAACAGAAACGCCGGCCAGTGGCCGGCGTTTTTTATACCATTGGCAAAACCCTAGTCGCGCATGAGCCCGCGTATTCTCTTCACATAGCGACGGGTTTCACGAGGCGCATGGGGTGCAACCTGATCCCACTTCGAAATGTTTTCATGTGATCCGGAGGCCTTCTTCCAGGCCCTGCGAACACCGCCGAATCCGGCGTTGTAGCTACCGAATGCAAAAGCGAGCCGCTCCTCCCTCGGCAAGCCCCTGTTACCCCAGCGCAGATACATCTGGCGGTCGTAATAGATCCCGGCCGCGATATTCCAGCGGGGTGTCTTGATGTCGACGACGTAGGGATTTTGCTTCTTGATCTCGCGAAAGGTGGAAGGAAGGATCTGCATGATCCCCATGGCGCCGGTCGGGCTCCTTGCCGCCGGCCTGAGATTCGATTCAGCAATTGCCTGCGATTTGAACCATTTCCAGTTCACGTGCGGGCCGAAATAGTGTTTCGAATATTTACGGAACATGCCATCGTACTTCTTCGACCAGTGTTCATCATCCACCGGCGGATCCTTGATCGCCAGCGCGACAGCCGGAATCAGCAGCAGGCTGAAGAAGAGCGAGGGGCGCATCTCAGTTCAGTCCGAGACCGATGACGAGCCCCAGTGCCGTACCGATGCCGATGAACATGCCGGCGATCATCATGCCGACGGCAAGATTTCCCTCGGCAAGTTTTTCGGGGATATTGAAATTAACGATGTGGCTGAAAACCTTGCACCCCATCCACATGAAAAAGAGCGTCAGCACGCCGCCCGTCGCCACGTAAATCAGGTTCAGGACAATGGGGTCGATTTCAGAACTCATGGATCCTCCCGTACAGTCGGGGCGGGCAGCCTCGGTTGTCGTTATAAACACCAGGGCAGCGGGTCATGCTGCACGGAGTGCTTCTGAGACGTGCCGCTACGCCTGTTGTAAGTTGTTATTCTGTTATTCCCGTTCTGCCGCGCAATTGCTGCATGACGGGATATTCATGCAAGAATAAGCCCTGCCCCGATGATGATCAAGCAGAAGCCTCCTCACTTGCCATGCAGATACTCTTCGTCGCTAAACGAAAAGACCCATTCCGGCTTGAGCCCGACAAGGATCGTCATGATCCAGCCGTTCAGCACGGCTTCCGGGAAAAACATCAGCGGGAAATAGGGAAGGTAACTGTGGTTCAGCATCTCCCAGGTGTAGCTCGTGGCCAAAAGCAGGAACAGGAGTGTCAGCAGTGCCGAGAGCACCGCAACGATACCACCGGTCAGGAAGGCGTTGATAAAGACATAGATGAAAAAATTCTTCGGCAGCCAGGCGCGCACAAGGACCAGGCTGAGCCAGGTGAGGCTTGCTGGCGCAAAGACCTCGACAATCATGCTCGGGAAGAAACCGCTCCAGTCACCCATGCCAAAAAGGATCACTGCGCACAGCACGATGGAACCGCCGATGATTGCCATCGACCATCCGAACATCAGGGTGAGCGCCGTCATCGCGGAGAGATGAAACACGAGCCCCTCTTGCATCTCCGTGCGCAGGATCCACAGAATGATCATGCCGACAAGGGCACCGAAAAAGACATTGGAGTTACTGCCATCCAGCAGTTTTCGCCACGGTGCATGGCGCACGGCAAGGCCAATAACTGCTGCAACAGCGACGGCGGTCACACCGATAAAGCCTGTCGAAAAGAGTGAACCTGACAATTGCATCGAAATGGCCCGGTCAATCAGCCGGCAAGCCAGTAGATGACATCATTCTCGACAGCGAGCCTGACAGGTTGAAGGCGGTCACCGGCACAGGGGCCGCTGACACACCTGCCATCCTCGATCGTGAACAGCGCCCCGTGCGTCGCGCATTCAATGAAACTGCCATCGGCATCGAGGAACTGGTCCGGGACCCACTCGAGCGGAACACCTGTATGCGGACAGCTGTTGATATAGCCACGCACTTCATTGTCCCGACGGACAACGAAGAGAGAAACCACTTCGTCGCCTGTATCCATTTCAAAGCCCTTGCTGGCGGGGTTCGCCAGTTCATCAAGGGCACAGAGGGAATAACGTTGCACTGCTCTCACTCTCTTACCTGAAGCCTGTCAGGCCTGTTGTCTGGCCGTTCAAAGTGCATCAGCGAGTGAGTCAAAGCCGGTCTGGCCGCACTTGATTGCCGCCAGGCGCGCAGCCTCCCTGAGTACGTCCTGAACCGGCATGCCGCAAAGCAAGCCATGGATGATACCCGCGTTGAACACATCGCCGGCACCGACCGTATCGACGACGTTCGGCACTTCGAAGGCGGGTTGATGATACAGCATATCGTCTCGCGTGAGGGCCCATGCGCCTGCATCGCCCCAGCTGCAGAAGAGTAGCGGGCGCTTCTGTCCGGCATGACGGGCATGCGCTTCAAGAAATGCCGCTGCATTCTCAAAGCCGTTCGCCCGGGCATACTGCTTCGAGAAGAGCAACACGTCGGGGAGGTGCAGCAGTCTCTCGATCCCTTCACGCGGCTTCTCGACCTCGAGGCTGAATCGCCTGTCGCTGCGCCCTGCCCGTTCCAGCATCAGGGCAAGTTCAGCCGGAGCCCGTCCCTCGAAATGGAGCCAGTCGAATGAGCGCAGATCGACACCGGAAAACCATTCCGAACGATATTCCGGAAGGTCACGATAATGAATGATCGTTCGCGAGCCGTTGCGAGTGTTCAGCGTGATACAGGAAGTCGGCATCTTTCCCTGCTTCAGGCGCATGACATGTTGCATGTCGATGCCTGCATGAGCCAGTTGCCTCTCGACCTCGACAGCATCAGGCTCCTCCGGCAATACGCCGGCCCAGCTGCAGGCATGCCCGAGACCGGCCAGGACTGTCAGCGTGTTGGTTGCGTTTCCGCCACGGCTCCTGCGCTGATCGAGCGCACGTACCTCGCTGTCCTCATCAGGATAGCCAGCTACCGTATTGATGATATCGAGTGTCGCAATTCCGACGCCGAGAATACGCATCCGCACTTCAGCCTCCGCTTGCGTCCTTCCGCAGACCTGCATGTGTCGGCCCGGGACGAATGATCTTGTCATGATTCGACCCAGTCATCAGGTTGTATCTCTTGTCGGGTTGTCGGGTTTCCGTGATCATGCGTGCATCAGGCGATATGCTTCTGTTTATCGGGTGATTACTGTACACATTTTTACTGTACTAAGATCGAAACTATGGTATTTTTCGAATGGCCAGTGACGGTCCCAGTCATATAAATCAATACCCCAGTATCATTAGGAGGAGTCATTATTATGGCGACAAAGAAGAAGGCGAGTGCCAAACCTGCAACCAAGAAACTGCCTGCGATCCGCAAGAAGATGACAAAGTCTGAAATCGTTGCTGCGATTGCAGACGAAACAGGCCTGACAAAGAAAGATGTCAGCGCAGTATTTGGCACCCTCGGTGACCTGATCACCCGTAACATGAAACGTAACGGTTCCGGCGAGTTCCATATTCCCGATACCGGCGTAAAGATCGCACGTGTCAAGAAGCCTGCCCGCAAGGCACGCATGGGTCGCAATCCGGCAACTGGCGAAACGATCAAGATTGCTGCAAAACCGGCTCACACCGCGGTCAAGGTTACCGCGTTGAAGGTCCTCAAGGACACCATCAGCGCCTGACCCTCCTGATGCAAGCGCCGTTACTGCACGGCCTTCGCAGATAAAAAAAGCCCGGGATCACTCCCGGGCTTTTTTATCTCCTCAAAGGTTGCCCGCTCACTCCTTGAGCCGGTTGATACCAAGCATCTTGAGGACGTATTTCTCGTAGATCGGTTCCGAGCTGCCTTTCTTCATCTTGCGAATAAAGTATTTCTCGAACGCGATCTTTGCCATGTGCACCCATTTGCCTTTTTTGAACCAGGCGACGTTGCGCGGCGGAATCTGTGGCAGCGCAACGAATGCGGCGCCGGTATCGCCCATGTCAGCCAGGCAGATTGCATTCCAGGTACCAACCTTGTCAGGCTCCAGGCCCTCGATGTCGCGCGCGATGTTATGCACGATTGCGGTGACCATGGATTCGATCATGTAGCCAGTCTTGGGCGCGCCGGTTGGAACCGGTGTTGCCTCGACAGGCGGGATTGCGATACAGACGCCTGCAGAGAAGATATTGTTGTATTTCGGGTTACGCTGGTAGTCATCGACCATGACAAAGCCGCGCGGGTTACAGAGTCCCTCGACAGCCATGACGGCATCGACACCCTTGAAGGCCGGCAGCATCATGCCGAGATCGAACTCAACTTCGTGGGTCTTGTTCACCTCGCCTTTGTCGTTGAGTTCCTCGACGTGCAGCTTGCCGGGCTCGACACGGGTGGTCTTCGCATTCGTGATCCAGCTGATGTGATGGTTACGCAGCTCGGACTCGAGCATCCCCTTGGAGTCGCCGACACCACCAAGACCGAGATGACCGATATAGGGCTCGGAAGTCACGAGTGTCATCTTGTACTTGTCGCGGACCTTGCGCTTGCGCAGATCGGTATCCACGATAAAGGCGAACTCGTATGCAGGACCAAAGCAGCTTGCAAACGGCATGGCACCGATCACGATATGCCCACTGCCTTTCTCGAGCAGCTTCTGGTAATCGGCATAGGTCTTTTCGGCGTGGTCGACTGTGCAGATCGAGTGCGTGCCGCCTGCATCCGGCCCGGCTCCATCGACTTCCTCGAATGCGAGGCGAGGACCGGTTGCGATGACAAGATAATCGTAGCCCAGGGTCTCGCCACCATCGAGATGGAGCCTGTTGTTTTCGGGATCGATCTTGTCGCAGCGCTTTGCAACAAAGTTGATGTCCTTGCGCTCGAGATACGGTTTGATTCCGAAACAGATGTCGCCCCGATCCCGCCAGCCAACTGCCACCCACGGGTTGGATGGCACGAACTGGAAATAGTCACGTTCATTGACGACAGTGATCTGATGCTCTTTGCCCAGTTCATCGCGTAGCTCATAGGCCGCCGGCATGCCTCCGGTTCCGGCCCCCAGGACAACAACATGCGCCATAGATAGTTCCCCTCTCGTGGTATCAGGTAACAGGCAGTTTTCTGCTTGAGATTGTAAGGTGTGTGAATGCTGGTGCCGTCAGCTGGATCGCCCGGGAAGACGCCTGTCGGCTCATACATAACAGTCTGGAAACGATACTCTCTTGCATGCCAAATTGCAAAACCCTGATTTATATAAGTTTTTTAGCATATCAGAGAGTACTGATGTATTTCGCAGATGCGAAGAGCAAGATCCGTAGAGGCCTGTCAGAGTGATTCGGTCGACTTCGTATCCCCGCCGGTAACGAAGCGCTTTTCACTGTAGCGCAAGACGAGCACCGAGATAGAGAGCACGAGAATACACCCGGCAAGCGTCGTGATCTCGAGCACACCAAGCTCTTTCAGATCAATCGCAAGATAGCGGGTCACGGCCGTCATGGCGATAAAGAGCAGGAAAATCACGGGCAGGCGGTGGGTGCGAAAGAAGATACCGGTCATGGCACCAAGCTCGAGATAGATAAACAGCAACAGGATGTCATCGAGGCCAGCATGACTCTTGGACATGATGTTGATGTACTCGTGGATGGCACTCCAGACGATGGTCCCTCCGATCACGAACAGCCCGACAAGATGAAAGACCTCGATCAGGCTGTCACCGAAACGTTCGATGCTGTTCATTTCCTTCATGCTCCTCCTCCCCGACGCTCTTTTATTGGTTATGATCGCAGTCTAGCCTTCCGGAGACTTCAATGACAAATGGATAATCACCCCATGATGAAGCGACTCGGCATTCCTGACATGAGCGCCTGTTGAGATGTTCAGGCGCAAGGTCTACCTGCCAACCCTCGCAGTCATCTTCCTTGTTTTCGCTGTCGCGATGGCGATCAACCCGGTCGACCGTCATGACTGGATGCTCGAAAACGTGCTCGTCATCCTGTGTGTCGTGCTGATCGCCGCAACTTACCGGCAATTCCCGCTATCGAGAATCTCCTACACGCTGATCTTCCTGTTCCTCATGCTGCACGAGATCGGCTCGCACTACACCTATGCACTGGTTCCCTATGACGACTGGTTTCGTTCCATGACAGGGACGGGACTGAACGAACTGTTCGGATTCGAGCGCAACCATTTCGATCGTTTCACGCACTTCGCATACGGTCTGCTGCTTGCTTACCCGATTCGCGAGATATTCATCCGCATTGCTGAAGTGAAGGGTTTCTGGAGTTACTTTCTTCCGCTCGACCTGACCATGTCGACCTCGATGCTCTATGAACTTGTCGAATGGGGTGCAGCGGAATTTTTCGGTGGCGAACTCGGGCAGGCCTACCTCGGAACACAGGGTGATGTGTGGGATGCGCACAAGGACATGGCGCTGGCCAGCCTCGGCGCCCTGATTGCCATGAGCCTGACGGCAGGCCTGAACGCCTGGTTGCAGCACGACTTCGCCAAGGAATGGAACGAAAGCCTGCGCATCAAGCACAAGCTGCCACTTGGTGAAGACGAGATCGCGAGAATGCTGCGGCGCACGCCGGATCGTTGAGCGGGCGGCCTAGCCGACCCAGGCTCGCGCATTACGAAACAGGCGTAACCAGGGACTCGCCTCTCCCCAGCCGTCCGGCGCCCAGGAAAACTGGACCGTCCGGAAGACACGTTCGGGGTGCGGCATCATGATGGTGACGCGGCCGTCTGTCGTCGTCAGACCCGTGATGCCTGCGGGCGATCCGTTCGGGTTTGCCGGGTACTTCTCGGCCATGGAGCCATCGTTCTCGATATAGCGCAGACTCACCTGTGCATTGTGCATGTCATTCGCACTCGCGAACTCGGCGCGTCCCTCGCCGTGAGCAACGGCGATCGGGATGCGTGATCCTGCCATGCCGCGCAACAGCAGGGATTCGCTCTCGAGAATCTCGACGAGAGAGAGACGCGCCTCGAACTGCTCCGAGCGGTTACGCACGAACCTCGGCCAGTGCGCAGCTCCCGGGATCAGTTCCTTGAGGCCGGAGAGCATCTGGCAGCCATTGCAGACACCAAGCGAGAAGCTGTCCTCGCGGTTGAAGAATGCCTCGAACTCGTCACGCGCCTTGCTGTTGAACAGGATCGACCTGGCCCAGCCACCACCGGCACCAAGTACATCACCGTATGAAAAGCCGCCGCAGGCCACCAGCCCCTTGAAGGTTTCGAGGGAGGTACGGCCACTGATGATGTCGGACATGTGCACATCGACTGTCTCGAAGCCCGCCTTGTCGAAAGCTGCAGCCATCTCGACCTGGCCATTCACACCCTGCTCTCGCAGGATCGCCATTTTCGGTGCAGCGCCGGTATTGATGTATGGCGCTGCAATATCCGCATCCGGATCGAACGACAGATAGGGAGAGAGCCCGGCATCCTGCAGATCGGTGATACGCGCATACTCCTCGTCCGCGCACTCCGGATTGTCGCGCAATGACTGCATATGCCAGCTGGTTTCCGACCAGGCGGCCTGCAATTCACTACGACTGGCCCGGAGCGCGACCCGGTCGCCACGCATAAAGAGAATCTGCTCGTCATCGTAAAGCGGTTTGCCAATGACCCTGACGTGATCTTCCATGCCGAAGCTGCCGAGCATTTTCATGACATTGTCGAGATGCTCATCGGAGACCTGGATCACAGCCCCGAGTTCTTCACTGAAGAGCGCGGGAATATCATTGCTGTCAACAGTGTCGAGGCTGACCTGGAGGCCGCAACGCCCGGCAAAGGCCATTTCAGCGAGAGTCGCCAGCAAGCCGCCATCGGAACGGTCATGGTAGGCAAGCAGCAATCCCTCGCGATTGAGAGCCTGGATGGCCTGGAAAAAATTCCTGAGCAGTTGCGGTTCGTCGACATCGGGACAGCCGTTGCCAACCTGGCTGTAGACCTGGGCCAGTGCACTTGCCCCGAGACGATTCTTTCCACGCCCGAGATCGATCAGGACGAGCGTGGAGGGTCCGTGATTCTGACGCAACATCGGTGTCAGGCTCCTGCGCGCATCGCTGACCGGCGCGAAGGCCGAGACGATCAGCGACAGCGGTGCAGTCATCTCCCGAGGCTCGCCTGCCTGACTCTCCCAGACGGTCTTCATCGACATCGAGTCCTTGCCGACAGGAATCGAAAGCCCGAGAGCGGGACAGAGTTCGAGACCAACGGCACGCACTGTTTCGAACAGCCTGGCATCCTCACCGGGATGTCCGGCAGCCGCCATCCAGTTGGCGGAAAGCTTGATATGCCCGATCTTGTCGATCGGGGCTGCAGCGATGTTGGTGATCGCCTCGCCGATGGCCATGCGGCCGGAAGCAGCGGCATCGACCAGCGCCAGTGGCGTGCGTTCACCCATCGCCATGGCTTCACCGGTGACATTGTCGTAGTCTGTCAGCGTCACGGCACAATCCGCAACAGGCACCTGCCATGGCCCGACCATCTGGTCGCGCGCGACCATGCCGGTGATTGTACGGTCACCAATGGTGATGAGAAACCGCTTGTCGGCAACAGTCGGCAGGGAGAGAACGCGCAGTGCCGCTTCCTTGATGTCCATCCCTGACACATCGAGATCGGCATAGCGAACCTCGAGGGTTTCCACGTCCCGTGTCATCTTCGGCGGCTTGCCGAACAGCAGTGACATCGGCATATCGATCGGATTGGCATTGAAGTGACGGTCACCAAGCAGGAGATGTTCGTCGTCCATCGCCTCGCCCACGATCGCATAGGGGCATCGCTCACGCTCGCAGATTGCCCTGAACTCCTCGAGCCTGTCGGCATCGACCGCCATGACATAGCGCTCCTGCGCCTCGTTACACCAGATCTCCATCGGCGTCATGCCGGGATCATCGTTCGGCACCTCGCGCAATTCGAACTTGCCGCCCTTGTCTGCATCGTGCACCAGTTCGGGCAGCGCATTGGAGAGCCCGCCTGCGCCGACATCGTGAATAAAGAGAATCGGATTGCTGCTGCCGCGCGCCCAGCAACGATCGATCACCTCCTGGCAACGACGCTCCATCTCGGGATTGCTGCGTTGTACGGAAGCGAAATCCAGGTCCTCGGCAGAGGTTCCCGAAGTCATCGA
This sequence comes from Chromatiales bacterium, assembly GCA_050124335.1. GTDB lineage: Bacteria > Pseudomonadota > Gammaproteobacteria > Chromatiales > Chromatiaceae > Sva-25. The sequence continues at coordinate 9,690 of JASFFK010000001.1, forward strand.
GGAGGCCGCGCCGCCACCGAGACCAATGAGCATGGCCGGGCCACCGAGAACGACCAGCGGCGTGCCGGCGGGAAACGGCTTTTTCTCGATGTGTTCCTCACGGATATTGCCCACACCGCCAGCCAGCATGATCGGCTTGTGATAGCCGCGCAGCTCCGTTCCATCCGCGTGCTCGACACGCTGTTCGTAGGTACGGAAATAACCGCACAGATTGGGACGACCGAACTCGTTGTTGAACGCAGCCGCGCCAATCGGGCCCTCGAGCATGATATCGAGCGCCGAGACGATGCGTCCCGGCCTGCCATGATCGGCTTCCCAGGGCTTCGGTGCCTTCGGTAACTGCAGGTTGGAGACCGAGAATCCGGTCAGGCCCGCCTTGGGCTTGCCGCCGATACCTGTCGCCCCTTCATCCCGGATCTCGCCGCCGGAACCAGTCGCCGCACCCGGGTCAGGAGAGATTGCCGTCGGGTGATTGTGCGTCTCCACTTTCATGAGGATGTGGATATTCTCATCATGGTAGCCATAGGCATGGCTGTCAGGATCTGCAAAGAAACGTCGCCCACGATGCCCCGTGATCACTGCAGCGTTGTCCTTGTAGGCCGAGAGCACGTTGATCGGCGAGATCTCGGTGGTATTGCGAATCATGTCGAACAGCGAATACTGCTGCTCCTTGCCGTCGATGATCCAGCTGGCATTGAAAATCTTGTGGCGACAATGCTCCGAGTTGGCCTGGGCGAACATCATGAGTTCGACATCGGTCGGGTTGCGCTTGAGTGCGTTGAAGCTCTCGACGAGATAGTCGATCTCGTCACCGGAGAGTGCGAGCCCCCAGTCGACGTTGGCCTGCTCGAGGGCCTCCCTGCCACCGGCGAGCAGGTCCACGGTACGCAACTTTCCGGGATCTGCGTGCAGGAAGAGCTGCTCGAGAGCGTCGTTCTCGTTCAGGAAGACCTGTTCTGTCATGCGGTCATGTAATGCCGGCAGCGCCGCCTCGAGCTGTTCCTGCGAGAGCCCCTTGCCCTTGTGCGTCATGTTGTATGCCACGCCGCGCTCGATCCGCTGCACGATCCCGAGCCCGCAGTTGTGCGCGATATCGGTCGCCTTTGTCGACCAGGGAGAGATGGTGCCGGCGCGGGGCGCAACAATCAGCAAGCCCTCCTCCGAAACCGCCTCCGTTTCCGCCGGGGGACCATAGGTCAGCACTCTACCGAGCAGCTCAAGGTCCTTCCCGGAGGCCTTGCCGGCATACTCCACGAAGTGGATAAAATGCGCACGAACATCGACCTGATGGCCAATGTCCCTCTTCAGTGCCTCGGCGAGACGTTGTAGACGAAACGAGGAGAGTGCCGGTGCACCGTGAAAAATCTGCATCGTGACTTCCGTTTGGGGAAAATTTTCTGAAGGAATTCTACTACAGCAACAGGGACCGTTTCGCTCCTGATTGCGCACGCCGGCGCAAGCATTCAACCGAGATCAAACCACTGGCTGGGATTATCCTGGTGCAGGACGGAGAACCTGCTGCCGAGCGATGAATCGAGCGAATCGAGCGCGGACCGGACAAGTGCCGGATCATTGTTTTTCTCGCTGATATGCGCCGCAACCAGGTGTTTCCAGTTGTGGTGGTCAAGCTGGCTCACCAGACCGGCGGACTGCGCATTGCTGAGGTGGCCGTGATCACCCCCGACCCGGCGTTGCAGGGAGATCGGGTATGGTCCGTTACGCAACATCTGCAGGTCGTGGTTGAATTCGAGCAACAGGGCATCGAGCTGCCGGAGCCGTGACAGAATATGCGACGTGATCGACCCGGCGTCGGTCAGAATGCCGAATCTGCTGTGGCCGTCTGCAAACACATACTGACAGGGTTCTGCCGCATCATGCGGGACAGTGAAGGGGCTGACGCGAATCTCCCCGATACGGAATTCACCGCTGTTGGCGTTGATCTGGTGGAGTTCACTGGTTTCCGGCCATTCACTGCACCGCAGCGTACCTGCGGTGGCCCATATCGGTATGGCATGGTGTCGGGAGAGCGCCTGCGCCCCGCGCACATGATCCGCATGTTCATGCGTCAGCAGCAATCCGTCAATGTCATCGCAAGCCAGGCCGACGTGACCGAGACGGCGCTGCAACTCTTTCCGCGTGAAACCGCAGTCGACCAGCAGAAGCGTCTCCCCTGACTGCAACAGCGTGGCATTGCCGCGACTGCCGCTGCCAAGGGAGAGAAAGCGCATCCGGGAGTATCGCTCCTAGCGCAGCTGCTCGTGCAGCAGGGTCAGAATACGTGACGCGGTCTGCGCGGGCGCGGGGTTGCCGTTCTGGTTCCGGACCGTGACGGTCGCTGGCTCTTCACCGCTGACATTGACGACGAAGACCTCGCTCTTGCCCCCCTTGTCGGACGAACTCCAGAAAGCGAGGTTTGACAGCCACCCCTCATCATCCACGTCATCGGACGGATCGTTGTAGCGCACGTAGTAGTCACCGGCACTGCGATTACGGTCCTCGACCGTGAAGCCGACCCGGTTGAGGGCAATGCCGACGAGGCGCCAGCTGCGGGCAAAATCGGTATGGATCGCCATATAGGGCGAATCACTGCCGGTATAGAGCGTCGACACTCGCTTCGACGTGGTGCCAGCCGTACTGCCAAGCTCTTCTTGTGCACGCGCCTCTGACGTACCCATGAAGGCCATGAGTTTCTGCAACATTACTGCCTCAAGTTCCTGGTCGGATCCCGAGGGTATCCAGACACTCTGGTCTGTATCGGTTTCAGCGATGCCGGAGACAAGTTGCTCTCTCATACCGGTGTGCGTCAGGAAGAGTTCGGTCCCGGAACCAGCACGTTCGAGCCTGACGCGATACTGGTCACGCGTGCCCGCGGCATAGAGCCCGTCGACCGCCTTGCGAAGGAAGTTGGTGATCATGTCCGTCTTGATATCCGCACGGTTCTCGATCCAGGTGGTTCGCATGACACCTGCAGAGGGATCCTGCTCGACGAGCAGAATGCCGTTCTCCTGCCAGAAATCCAGTACGGTATCCCAGACTGCCTCGGCAGGCGCCTGGATCACGAGCCAGCGCTTGTCGCCGTCGCGGCGCACCTCGATTTGCGGATTGTCCGGCAGTACATTCCTGCTGCTTCTGCCACTGACCGGGGCACCGCTCCTTGCGGCCTGATACTCCGAATAGGTGGTCACGGCAGGACTCGATCCGCTGAACATGACACCGCCCTGGGCAATGGTGTCCTGGGAGAGATCCGGTGGTACTTCGAGGGCATTCTCTGCCTGGCGTGACTTTTTGTACTCGACCCGCTTGTCGGGCAGGATGTTGCCCTCGTTGTAGGTCGTGCAGGCATTCAGTGCGAACGCCATAAGAGCGATCACGAGAATGCGAATTGGATAATCATTCATTCTTTTCACCATCGGTTCCTATTGCAGGCCCGCGTGCTCGAGTGCTTCACGGACAGCTGTGTGGTATTCGTCGTCCAGCCAGATCAGAGGCAGGCGGATTCCGTTATCGATAAGCTTCATCTCGGCGAGGGCCCATTTGACCGGGATCGGACTGCTCTCGATGAACAGGCGCTGATGCAGCAGCGCCAGCTTCTCATCGACCATCGCGGCTGTCTCCCTGTCAGCGGCCAGGGCAGCGACGATCATACGGTGCATCTCGGCCGGTGCGACATTGGCAGTCACGGAGATTACACCATTGCCTCCGTTGAGGACGAACTGGCGCGCCGTGTCATCGTTGCCGCTGTAGAGCGCAAAGTCGTTGCCACAGGCTTCGCGCAATACAGCAACGCGCTCCGGCCCGTCTGCAGCAGCTTCTTTGAGACCGACGATGTTGGGAAGTTCACTGAGCCGTATGACAGTGTCGACGCCCATATCCACTGCCGTGCGGCCCGGCACATTATAGAGAATCTGCGGGATATCGACCGCTTCGGAGATCACCCTGTAGTGCTGAAAGAGGCCTTCCTGGGTCGGCTTGTTGTAATAGGGAGTGACGAGCAGTGCCGCGTCTGCACCGGCCTTTGCAGCAAAGCGGGTCAGCGCGATGGCCTCGCTGGTCGAGTTGGCACCGGTGCCCGCGATGATCGGCAGACGGCCGGCTGCAAACTCGATCGTGCGCGTGATGACTTCGCAATGCTCATCGTGATTGAGTGTCGCGGACTCCCCGGTCGTGCCGACTGAAACGATTGCATCCGTACCCGAGTCGACATGCCAGTCGATCAGCTTTTGCAAGCTGTCGTAATCGATGGCGCCATCGGCATGCATTGGAGTCACGATGGCGACAATACTTCCAGAAATCATTCAGGGAGTCCGGTGATCAGAATATCGGGATTTTAACGCGCCCGTTGACGGATGAACAACAATGATTCGGAAAGCGTGAACAACCCGCAGTCAGGACTGCAACTGCGCGATCCTTTCAAGGAGCGGAGAGATGACCGGCTCGATCTTGCGACGCATGAGACTGCCGATTGCCGTCGTGTCACGCAGGACCGGACGTAAAACCCCGTAGCCCAGGCCTGACAGCAGATACATGGTCTGAATCTCGCCGGCACAGTCGGGGCATCGCTGGAGCACCTCTTCGACAGCCTTTGCAGGCTCTGTCCTGCCGGCCTCCGCGTCCTGCTCGAGTTCCCCGAGCGTCATGTCCACCCTGCCCTCCGGGCGCATGCCGGAGAAATAGAGCGCGAGGTTGTCGAGCGTCGCTGTGACCATCTCCTGCGTGCCCGGTTTCTTCAGTACGCGGACAACTGTGTCCAGGAACGCCTGGCCTGCCGGGGAATGCACCCTGAGCAGGAGCGCTGCGACGGGATTGTCAGCGGCGATTGCGGAAAGCCGTTGCTGCAGCTCGTGATAACGCGCCGATGCCTGTTTCTGTTCGGGAAGATCGTCCGGGCAGGCCGACAGGAAGCCGACGTAGTAGGCCGGCTTGCGCCTGGCACGCGCCCAGAGATCCTCTTTCGCCTCATCACTGATGAGCCCCGGCTTCAGCACCAGCGAGACCGTGACCATCATCTGCTCGATCTCGGTCTCGAACGGGAGATAATCGACGAGGTAGTGCGCGAGAACAGGCCCCATATCCCCCTCGCTGACAGCATCACGCATGAGCATCCGGCGAGCGTTCTCGGCATCCTCCATGGCCCACCATGCCCTGCGGGCAAGCTCATCGGTAATCCCCGGCGCACAGACGACAGCAACGACTGCCTCGGGTTCGCCGAGGAGCAGCAACTGGTCGAGGTTGTCATCACGCATCTGGCCCATGCGTGTCCAGCGCTGCAGATAGACAGGATATCCGCCCGGTGAGCCCAGCACATGCCCCGAAAGCATCTCCCTGACACGCTTGAGGTACTGTTCGTCGCGACAGTTGGGATTGAGCTTGACCTGCACCTCCTCATGGCCGGAGAGACCATAGAGTGTCATGGATGACTCATGAATACGAATTGCCTGCGGCTTGTTGGCAAGCAGTACGTTGATACGCAGGCTGTCTTCAGCGGACAGGTCCATCGGCGGGCTGCCTGGTCAGTCAGTTTGCGGGGGGACGTAGTTGCTGTCCTTGGGATTCAGAAAGATGAACTGCTGCTGCCCATCGTCCAACTCGACGAAGTCGAGCGTGGTTTCATCCAGAAGCGGCACATATTCCGGCGCCATCACGATCTCGACGCCGGATTGCCTGAAGCTGATATCGTCATCAGTGACATCATCGAAGCCCATCCTGTAATCATACGAACCGTCATCGTTCCTCACCGCAGCCAGACGCAAGGCCATCCCTTCCGCCCCGCCCCGGGACGCGGCGCTGCGAATCTGTTCAGCTGCCGACTCTGTTAATGTAAACATATCAACCTCTCGTGTTCGTTTATCTGCAGTTTCGTACATGCTCAACGAAACGCCTTGCCCAGTGATGGCCCTCGATGTCGCGAAGGTGGGTATAGCCGGCCAGGACATTCTTGTAGACAAGACCGTCATTTTCACCATCGATACCGTGCCCGCGATGCATGCGGTAGGCAAACTGAAGCCCGGGATCAACCTGCTCCAGGTGCGAATAGTGAAACTCGTGTGCCGGCACCAGGGCGCCTTCGCCAGCTGTCCGTGGCCAGGGATGCGCCGGCGTTTCCTCGATGCGTACGTAACCCCGTCCCTGCGGACGGCTGTCCATTACGACGTCGGCCGGTATTATACCCGCCATTTCGCAGAGCCTGTCACCCCAGCGAATCGAACGGCAGAGATACATCAGGCCTCCGCATTCCGCGTAGATGACACCGCCGGCATCTGCAAAGGCCGCCACGCCGCGTCTCATTGCAACGTTTGCCTCGAGCTCCCCCATCAGGGTTTCAGGAAAACCGCCACCGATGAAAAGGGCGTCCACATCCGGCAAGGTCGCGTCATTGATCGCATCAAACCAGACGATCTCCGCGCCCGCGTTGCGCAACGCTTGCAGATCACCCGCGTAATAGAAACCGAAGGCCGCATCTTTTGCGACGCCGATTTTGACATCTGCCACCGGCAGGTCCGCCGTGACTGTGACGGGTGTGATCTCCGGCGCCGTCCCGGCAATCGCTATCAGCCTGTCGAGATCGACACCCTCGGCAACAGCATTCGCGATGCGCGCAATCACCTGTTGAGCCTCGTCATGCTCGTTGCTCGGCATCAGTCCAAGATGGCGTTCATCGATCACCAGATCACTGGACTTGCCGACTGCGCCGAGAACAGGAATGTCCGTGTAGGTCTCGACCGCATTGCGCAGCTTGGACTCGTGGCGTGACCCGCCGACCTGGTTCAGGATCACGCCCGCGATCTCCACCTCTGCGTCAAAGGTCGCGTAGCCGTGCAACAGCGGTGCAATACCACGCGTGATGCCGCGTGTATCGATGACGAGAACAACCGGTGCCCCGAGCAGATTGGCCATGGCCGCGTTACTGTCCGATCCGTCCGTACTGATGCCGTCGAAGAGCCCCTTGTTTCCCTCGATGAGACCGATATCCGCATCCTGCATGTGGCTCTGGAAGAGCCGGGTGTTGGCCTCGGGGGTTTCCATGAAGACATCGAGGTTGTAACAGGGGTTGCCCGCAGCAGCACCGAGCCAGAGCGGATCGATATAGTCGGGGCCTTTTTTGAACGGCTGGACGCGCAGCCCCTTGCGAACGGCCAGAGCAGCGCAAAGGCCGATACTCACGGTTGTTTTGCCCGATGACTTGTGAGCCGCGGATAGATAGAGGTAACCCATGGCGTGGGAGTCTACAAGAAAAAACGCGGACTAAATCCGCGTTTTTTCCGTGATGGACAGGTGAGTATCAGGCCGCTGAATGCGGATCTGCAATCCTGTCTTCCAGGGAGACTGGCAGGATCTTGAGCATGCGCATGCCGATAACGGTAATGAGCAGAGCCACACCGAGACCTCCGATGCCGAGCAGGACCTCCGGCAGCGAGGGAGTGTAGGCTGCGATTGCACCGCCGACACCATCATAGAAACCACTGTCGATGATGGTCTTGTCAGGGAAGAGCGACATCGGGAAAGCCTGCCCGCCGATGATGATGACATACATGGTCGCCAGTCCGCCGAGAATAACCATGACCGATGCGGCGGTCAGCCAGCTGCGCTGCATGCCGAGTGCCGGGTGAAAAACGATCGCCAGCGGAAGCAGGCCGCCGACCAGCACCTGGCCAATCCAGAACATCATGGTGTAGACACCGCCGTTGAGCAGGATAAAAGCCTCGTAGGCGTGATTTTCAGTCCCATAGAGGTTCGTCAGATGATAGATCACCATAAAGAACAGGTTGGCTGCGACAAAAATGCCGAGCAGGTTTTTCAGGCGCTGCATGACCGCGTCGCCGAGCGGGCGCTGGTCGCGACGGAATGCATCCATGAGGACCAGGATATAAATCGCCATGCCGAAACTGAAGGACATGATGATGAACCAGGGCGCCATGATGGCCGCATCGTAACCCTGGCGCGCAACCAGGAATCCGAAGATGGAACCTGTACCGGTCGTGAGGATCAGACGCCAGACGAACGCCACCATGCCTGCCGCCTTGTAGTAGCGCTTCACCTTGCGATCCATGATGGTCCAGAGATAGATCGCAACAATGGCGATAAAGCCGTTATAGAGGATGATGTTCCAGGCGAAGATCGACTTGAAATTGTAGGTCGTCATGGCGACGATCAGGCGCTCCGGGCGTCCGAGGTCAAGGACCAGTACCAGCAGGCCGCCAATCAGCAGCGCGATAGCCAGCAGTCCTGACAGTGGTGCAAGAGGCTTGTAGATGGTCTTGTTGAAGACAGAGCCGATCGAAGCGACGTTCAAAGCCCCGGAGGCCGCCACGATCAGGAAGACCGCAAAGACGTGCGGTGTGCCCCAGACGATCTGGTTGTTCATTCCGGACACCCAGTGGCCGTTGTGCTCCATGTAGAGTGCCGCAAGCCCGCCGACGCCGGCGACAGCAGCAAGCACGGCGAGGATCAACCAGTATTTCGGGCTTTCGATGCCCCACTCTTTGTAGAAAATCTTCTTCATCTTTGCTCTCGCTTACACGCCGCTGTAACGGACACCCGTATTGAGTTTCAGATCGGCACGGATCTGGACTGTCGGGTACTGGGCAAGCGCCTGTGATACTTCACTGTTCGGATCCCTGAGATCACCAAAGATGATTGCCTTTTCCGGGCAGGCATCCTGGCACGCGGTTGTCGTCTGGCCGTTATCGAGGCGATGTACACAGAAGTTGCATGATTCGACACAGCCCTTGCCACGCGGCGCGAGGCTCGGCTTGATGTCGACGTTCTCGTGAATGAAGGAGCGCGCCTTGTAGGGACAGGCCATCATGCAGTACCGGCAGCCGATACAGGTGTGACGGTCGACCATGACGATGCCGTCAGCACGTCGAAACGACGCGCCTGTAGGGCAGACATCCTGGCATGGCGGGTGTTCGCAATGCTGGCACATCATCGGCAGATTCGTGACATGACCTGTGAGGTTATCCTGCACCTTGACCGTGCGGATCCACTTGGGACGCTGCTGGTCCCAGGTCGCCTCGTCTGCGCCTTCAGGCATGCTGTAGGCAGTCAGTCCGTTCTCTTCGTTACAGGCCTGGACACACTCGTCGCAACCATCGGCACATTTGCTGGTGTCGATCATCATGCCCCAGCGCACCTTGTCGGAGACAGCTTCATCTCTCGGCGCTGCCTCGACAGTGTGCAGAAGCACGCCCGGTGCGACGGTTGCAACCGCTGTGGCCGCGCCTTTCTTGAGAAAGTCACGGCGATTCTGGTCTGTTTGCTCTCTGTTATTCACTTCGCCTATTCCTCTCCAGCCTTATTCCGCGGGTACCGGGGAGTGACACTGGAAACAGTCGAGTTTGACGCCCGTGTAGGCATGACAACCTGCGCAGAACTGTGCACCGTCAGGGCCTTGCATCGCATTGACAGGCACGTGACTGCCATTCTCGGTATTCACATGACAGGCAACGCACTCCGAAAGGCTTCCATCCACAGTACGAATTCCCTGGTGTACGGTGATATCACGGTCATGCTTGAGCAGGGCCATGTGATTCTTGCGCATCCACTCGGTTTCACGCACGCACTGTCCACCGGAGGTCGCGGCATTCGAGTTGGTGTTCTCTCTCCACTGGGGACCGGCCTGGCTGATGCCGGTGATGGCAAGCGCCATCACCAGCAGCATCAGTGAGAGCACCCCGCGTTTGATGCGATACGACATCAGCAACTCCGCTCGTTATTCACCCAGGCCCATCTTGATGTAGCCAGTCGGGCAGACATCGGAACAGATGTGACAGCCGATGCAGCGGTCATAGTCGGTATCGACATAACGGCCGGTTGTCGCCTGGTCCTTCTTGACGCGGAAGACAGCATCCTGCGGGCAGAAAATTACGCAGTTGTCGCATTCGAAACACATTCCGCAGCTCATGCAACGCTTGGCTTCGTCTTGTGCCTGCGCCTCGTCGAGGCAGATCAGACGCTCCATGAAGTGACCCAGAACCTCGTCGGCACTCGGTACTTCCTCGCGACGCTTGTTGCGCTCGTGGTAGGCAAAGTGGCCGAGGAAGAGTTCGTCGTGCGGGATGATTTCCGCGAACGAACGGTCTTCGTAGTTATGGATTGCCCAGTTGCCGCTGGAGGTTCCGCGCAGATCGCCGCGCTCATCGATGCTGAAGTGCTCCGGACTCAGGCCTGCTTCGACAAGCTTGTCCTCGAGGTCGAAGTGGTGGACGTCGACTTTCGGACGACGAGCCAGGTCGATCTTGCCGTTGTCGAGGAAGTCGTGGATGCTGTCAACAGCAATGGACGCCTGGCCGATAGCCGTTGTCAGCAGGTGCGGACGAACGATGTCGCCGGCAACGAAGTGCCCCGGACGGCTTGGCATCTGGTAGAACTTGTCGGCATCGAACAGGTTACGGTCGTTGGCCATCTCTTCCAGGCCATCGGTATCCCCGCCCTGGCCGATCGCGGAGACGACCAGGTCGGCTTCGATCAAGCGCTCGGTACCCTCGACGGGAACCGGGCGACCGTCTTCCATCTTGCAATCCGCAACCCTCAGGCCGGTTGCGCGGCCGTCTTCGCCGATCTCGAGACCAACGGGCATGACGCCGTCGAGGATGGTGACGCCTTCATGCAGGGCATCGTGTACCTCGTGCTCGGCCGCGGTCATTTGCTCTTTCGGGAACAGCGAGGTCAGCGTGACTTCGGAACCCATGCTGGCAGCAGTGACTGCCGCATCGTGCGAGACGAAACCGTCGTTGATGACCAGTTCCGGACGTTCGGCCGGGTTCGAGCTCTGGATGTTCCCGAGGCGGCGCGCAACCGAGACGACGTCGATAGAGGTATCACCACCACCGACACAGACGACCTTGTCTGCCGTAACCTTCATGCGGCCTTCGTTGAAGGCTTTCAGGAAAGCGACGCCGGATACGCAGTTGGGCGCATCGTCCCAGCCCTCGAGCGGCAGACCGCGACCGGTCCAGCAGCCGATGGCCCAGAGGACGGCATCATGATTCTTGTCGATCTCCTCGACAGAGACGTCCTTGCCGACGCGGGTGTTGAGGTGTACCTCGATATCGCCCATGTCCAGGATACGCTGGATCTCTGCAGACAGCTTGTCGCGCGGGATCCGGTAGTTCGGGATACCGAAACGCATCATGCCGCCAAGGTCGGAAAGCGACTCGTAGATGGTGACCGCGTGGCCCTTGCGGCGCAGCTGGTAGGCTGCCGCCATGCCTGCCGGACCGCCACCGATGACGGCGACTTTCTTGCCTGTGCTTGCGCCGGCTACGAACTTGTAGCCTTTCTCGAGTGCGGTATCGCCGATGAACTGTTCGACGGAGTTGATACCGACATAGTCCTCGACCTCGTTGCGGTTACAACCGTCCTGGCAGGGTGCCGGGCAGACACGGCCCATCATGGACGGGAACGGGTTGGCATCGGTAGAACGCTGGAACGCGTATTCCTGCCACTCGACACCTTCCGGACCATGCTCCTGGCCACGAACGATCGCGAGCCAGCCACGGATATCCTCGCCGGACGGGCAGCTGCCCTGACAGGGAGGAGTTTTGTGGACATATGTCGGGCACTTGTGAGACGTATCTTCGTTGAAGATCTTGTCAGTAAAGCTATCCCACTGGTTATCACCGTCTTCAAAACGGCGCCAGGAAAGTTTGGTGTTCATCTCATCGCTGGAAGTTGCCATCGATTATCTCCTTCCCGTAATCAATCTGTTTACTGTTCAGTCACTAAAGAAATAGGTGATTGCGCGCCTGTCTTCTCAGGCCGCTTCTTCACCGGAATCTTCATCATCTTCATCTTCATCGGTCTGGCCGGTGAGGATGAGGGCGTTGGAAACAAGCTGGTGCACGCTCACGATCTGGTCCATGTCGAATCCGTAGTACGGCAGGATCTTCGTGAACTGGCTCTTGCAGATCGCACAGATCGCAGCCATGTGTGTCACTCCCTGTTCCTCGGTAACCTGCTTGAGCGCTGTCATGCGCGGCAAACCGCCCTTGATACGCAGCTCCATCAGGTCGTCTGTGAGCAGACCGCCTCCGCCACCGCAGCAGAAGGTCTTCTCGTACAAGGTGTCGGGGTCCATGTCGACGAAGTTATTGCACACCGCCTTGATGACGTTGCGCGGAATAATAAACTGGCCACCCGGCATGTCACCCATGCGCGAGGCGCGCGCAACGTTGCATGAGTCATGGTAGGTCAGGACCATGTCGTCGTTGCGTGACGGATCGAGATTCAGCGTCCCCTTCTGGATCTCGTTCCAGGTGAACTCGAGTATGTGCTGAGGAACCGGGTACTTCGGATCCAGGAAATCAAACGGGCCGGCCAGGGTGTTCAGGAATGAATAGGCCACGCGCCATGCGTGCCCGCATTCACCGAAGATAATCCGCTTGACGCCAAGTTCCAGCGCTGCCTCGCGAATTCGCAGCGAGATCTTGCGCATGTTCTCGTAGGAACCGATGAACATGCCAAAGTTTGCCGCTTCCGACGCCTTGGAGCTCAGGGTCCAGCTGACGCCCGCCTCATGGAAAACCTTGCCGTAACCCATGAGTCCGTCGACATGCGGTTCTGCAAAGAAGTCTGCCGAAGGCGTCACCAGCAGGATATCGGCACCTTTCTCATCGAGCGGGAAGCGGACCTTGACGCCGGTTTCGTCCTCGACATCCTCTTCGAGACCTTCCAGGGTGTCAGCCAGTGCCGGCTCCGGCAGGCCGAGGTTGTTACCGATCTTGAAGACCTTGCCGATGATCTCGTTGGAGTATTTCTGGCCGATCCCGACACGCGCCAGCACCTCGCGTGCTGCCATGGTGATCTCTGCGGTGTCGATGCCGTATGGGCAGAAGACAGAGCAGCGGCGGCACTGGGAGCACTGGTGATAGTAGCTGAACCAGGTGTCCAGGTCTTCGCGCTCAAGATCCTTTGCGCCAACGAAGCTCGCCATGCCAAGCTTGCCGAAGAACTTGCCGGCAAAGGTGAAATAACGGCGGTAAACCTTGCGCATCAGGTCCTGGCGAGCGACCGGCATATTGAGCGGATCCTTGGTGCCCAGGTAGTAGTGGCACTTGTCGGTACAGGCACCGCACTTGACACAGGAATCCATGAAGACCTGCAGTCCCCGGTATTTTCCGAGCAGGTCGTCCATTGCCTCGAGCGTTTTCTCTTTCCAGTCGTCCGGCACTTCACCGGTGTAGCCCAGTGGCTCCTGGAATTGAGGCTTCGCAACAAACGGCGAGCTGTGCGCCATCGTGCCCGGAGTCACATCGGGAACTTCGATGTATTCCTCGATTTCCGGTATTTCAAATTCAGCTTTTGCCATGAGTGTTCCTCAGGAGGCCTTTCTCTCGTGCCAAATCAGTTCTGTTCAAGCTTCTTCGCCCAGTCGACAACATGGCGCTGTTCGCGGGGATTGTCGACCATGTTGCGCGACGGGCTGAAGAACACCCCGGGCGCATGCAGCAGCTTGCTGATCGGGAAGACGATCATCAGCGCGACGACCAGCAGCAGGTGTATCCACAAAACCGGATCGCCAGGCAGCTCGGGAATCCCGCCAAAGGGCCAGATCACCGAGCGGAAGTAATGCGTCACAGCGGTGACGTCCGTGTGCCAGACAAAAGTCATCATGATGCCGCTGAGCCCGATCAGGATCAGCAGAATGAGCATGGCGATATCCGACGGCGACGTGATGTAGCGCACGCGGTCGACAAAGAGACGGCGCGCGAGCAGGCCAAACAGGCCGATCACCATGGCAAACCCTGCATACTTCAGTGGGCCAACCAGCTCGGCAGGCATCCAGGAGTTGAAGTAGCGGCTGTGGCGGGCGAGTTCTGCGAACAGGCCCATGTGAAACATCCAGCCAAAGATCCATGTCCACTTGGTAGACTTGAACAGGCTTTCGAAAAACACCACCTCGCGGAACATGCGCAGAACGACACCGGTCTGCGTGGTCGGAGCAGGCGTTGTTGGTATCTTGAGCGGTGCGGGCGCCTTTACATACTTGATGATGCGACGTGTGACACCGATTACCAGCACTGCAAGTGCGAAATAGAACAGTAAGGCAAACGCCAAGGACATGTTCCCTAACCCTCGTTTTCCTGGCCGCTCGCTCGCTGCGGGCCACCAGTCTTGAATCTTGTGCGGGCGGGGCCAGGGCCCCGCCTCTTTACGATCCCGCCTGGAACCAGGCAGGATTCATGCGCGCGTGATCAGACGCAGCCGGTCGGCTTCGGCAGGCCAGCATAGCGGCAAGCCTGCTTGCCGGGACCGTAAGGAAACAGGCCGTACAGGTACTTGCTGTTGCCCTTGTCCTTGCCAAGCTTCTTGGCGACTGCCTTGGTCAGAACGCGTACTGCCGGAGCAATCTGATACTCTTCGTAGTACTCGCGCAGGAAGTTGATGATGTCCCAGTGCTCGTCGGTCAGCTCGAGATCATCTTCTTTCGCCATGACTTCAGCGACACCAGGAACCCACTGAGTGATGTCAGCGAGGTATCCCTCTTCATCAGTTTCGAGGACATTGCCGTCTACTTCGATACCCATTGTCTTTTCTCCTCTTTCAGAAAAAGTGTGATCAGGATCACAGCCAGGACTGTGATTTGTCAGTTGCTTCTACCAGGTCGACAAAACCGCCGTAATCAACGACGGAAACACCGTCAACCAGCTTGTCTACTCCGATACCCCTGGCAGCCAGGTCCGCTCCAAGTACGGAGACTGTCTTGCCCTCGAGATTTCCGGCAGCCGCGCCGCCCTTGATCGCGGCGTAAACGCCGTCTTCGATCAGCAGCAGCGTATCGCCGTCTGTCATGTGGCCGACAGCAGCCGCCAGGCTGTTGCGCTCGTAAGGGGATTTATTAACGATATGTAACATTGACATGACGAATACCCCTCAGAAATTGAACAGGATGTCTTGCCCGGCGAGCACGTCGGCCATTTCGGCACGGCTCACGAGGCGAATTGAATCCTTCTCTGCCCAGTCGTCATCTTCATCTTCCCAGACGAGATGCTGCAGGTCATCGAGCGTGAGACCACGCTCTTCGAGTGACTCTTTCTCGACATAGATCTTGTTCACTTCGTAATCCCCGAGTGCGGAATAGGTCGGTGAAAAGTTTTTCATGTCGATTCCGGAAGTATCCTGCCCCTTGGTCAGCTGGTAGACACCGTCATCGATGAACGCCAGGCTGACATCCTGCTCGAATGCAGCACCGATCAGAACGACTTCGAGAGACTCCCAGGCGTAGATAGTGCCGTAAGGAGCGCGGCGATTGACATACATGAATTTCTTTATTTCTGACATCGCTCTCTCCTCAGTCCCCGAAAACGACCAGACGGTCTGACTGGATGCCGCCCTCGATCAGCTGACCGAGACCGGAAATACGGAAACCCGGCGCAATATTGGTCGCATCCTTGCGGTTGCGCTCCGCCTCGCCATCGTCAACGATGCCGCGGCGCTGTGCCGCGGCAACGCAGATGACCAGATCAAGATCGTGCTCGGCAGCCAGTTCACTCCAGCGCTTGACAATATTGCGATCGTCCTGCGGTGGCGTGGTCAGGCGCGTACCGTTGTTGACACCATCGTGGTAGAAGAAGACACGAAAAATCTCGTGCCCCTTCTCGAGTGCTGCCTTCGTGAAGTGATAGGCCGTATCAGACGACTGGTGCTGATAGGGCCCCTCATTGACCTGAATTGTCAGCTTCATTGCTTCTTACTCCGGACAGCCGATCAGAAGCGGATGTGCGCTGAAGAATTCAGGCTCTTGCGAGCACCACGCCAGTTGTCAATGTGGTACTTGGTGAACGGCAGCTCGACTTCCTCGAAGAAACGCGGCCAGCCGATACGCTCGATCCACTCGTTGATGCGCTCCCAGTCACGTGCACCCTCTTTGTAAGCCTTGAGGATACGCTTGACGATGGCGGTCGCTTCCGGCCAGCGCGGCGGGTTGTTCGGGATGCCCGCAGCAACCAGTTTCTGGAATGTCGGCTTGCCACGCGCGTTGGAGTGGTTACCACCAACCCAGATCGCCAGCTTGGTGTGCTCGGCGTCGTTGATCTGCATCGGAGGACACGGCGGGAAGCAGGCACCGCAGCAGATGCACTTCTTCTCGTCAACTTCGAGTGACGGCTTGCCGTTGACCATGGCAGGACGAATTGCGGCAACCGGGCAACGGGCGACAACGGAAGGACGCTCGCAAACCTTGGAAACCATGTCATGGTTGATCTTCGGCGGCTTGGTGTGCTGCACGTTGATCGCGATATCGCCCTGGCCGCCACAGTTGATCTGGCAGCAGGAGGTCGTGATATGTACACGGTTTGGCATCTCCGCCTTGCGGAATTCGCCAATGAGCTCGTCCATCATGGACTTCACTACGCCCGATGCATCGGTGCCAGGGATGTCGCAGTGCAGCCAGCCCTGGGTGTGAGAAAGGGTCGTAACCGAGTTCTGGGTACCACCCACGATGAAACCCTCTTCTTCCAGCTTGGCGATCAACGGCTCGACGCGAGACTCTTCGGTGACGAAGAATTCCGGGTTGGAACGGATCGTGAAGCGGATGAAGCCATCAGAGTAGTTGTCCGCGATGTCACACAGCTTGCGCAGGGTGAACAGGTCGAGGATACGCTGTGTACCGGCCTTGATGGTCCAGATCTTGTCGCCATTCTTGGCAACGTGCAGCAGGACGCCGGGGCGCGGATGCTCGTGGTAAGCCCACAGTCCGAAGTTGCGACGCATCATCGGATGCATGTACTGAAAAGGATCTGGGCAGCCCGTTTCGATGGGGTCACGCATTTCTGCCATTTTCTATCTCCAGAATCTTGGAATAAAACATCTCTGTCCGGCGGGCGGAACGCCCGCCAGTCACATACTCAGTGGATCGGCCAGTTCAGCAGCTCAGGAAGCTTCCGCCTGACGATCGAACCACTTGACCGCTTCGTCGTCCCAGCCATCCATACGGACGTAGGAGCTCTGACGCGGCTCGTTGACCATGTTCGGATCGACCTCGACGCCGACACCTTCCAGGAAGTTGACCAGGCCGATACGCTCGATCATCTCGCCGCAGCGCTCGTGCTCGAGTGCATTCTCGGCCCAGAAGTCGATGATCTCTTCCGCAAGCTCGACCAGGGACTCCCAGTCTTCCTCGGTTTCCAGTTTCTTGAAAGGAACCACGACGGTACCCATCAGGTCGCCGATCTTCAGCGTACGCTTGCCGCCGATGAGGATGGTGACACCGCGGTCGTCGCCGGGATGCAGCGCTTTAGGCATGACGTTCAGGCAGTGCATGCAGCGGACACAGTCCTTGTTGTTGACGTCGAGGGTATCGTCGTCTTTCAGGGACAGCGCATTCGTCGGGCAACGCGTGACAACATTGTCGATGATGTACTCGCGGCCTTTCTTGGCGACATAGTTCTTGACTTCGTCCTGGTTGACTTTCATTTCGTCACGCCAGGTACCGATGACAGCAAAGTCAGCACGCTCGACGGCGTTCTGGCAGTCATTCGGGCAACCCGAGATCTTGAACTTGAACTTGTAGGGAAGGGCCGGACGGTGAACGTCGTCGGTGAAGTTGTTGACGAGCAGGCGGTGCGCCTTCTGCTCGTTGGTGCAGGACATTTCGCAACGCGCCGCGCCAACGCAGGACATCGCCGTACGGACACAGGGCCCGGCACCGCCGAGGTCCCAGCCGTAGTCGTTGATCTCGTCGAAGAAGTGCTGCGTGTTGACGGTATCGGTACCGATGAACATGATGTTACCGGTCTGGCCATGGAAAGTGACCAGGCCCGAACCATACTTTTCCCAGCTGTCAGCCAGCTGGCGCAGCATGTCGGTGCTGTAGTGGTTACCCGCCGGCGGCTGAACGCGCAGCGTGTGGAATTCTTTCGACTCCGGGAATGCGTGGCCGACCTCGGAGAAGCGCGGGATGATACCGCCACCATACTGATAGACAGAGACTGTTCCGCCTTTCCAGTAACCCTTGCGGGTTTCATATGAATGTTCCAGCTGACCCAGGAGGTCACCAGTCACTCTGTTAATACGCTCATCCGGGTGCTCGTCGCGCAGACGCTTGATACCGGAGATAAAGCTCGGCCATGGACCGCTTTCCAGCTGGTCCAGCATCGGAGTATGGTGTTTCGTTGCCATGTGGTTGGTTCTCCTTGACTGAAGACGCTATAGTTTTGAAT
>JASFFK010000002.1:0-26940 GCA_050124335.1 Chromatiales bacterium
ACTGGGTGATGATTCCGGCGTAACCGGGATGCGTATCCGCAACGTCAAGGACGATTCGACCAATGATATCGACCTGCAAGGCGTCTTCATTGCAATCGGGCACAAACCGAACACGGCGATTTTCGAAGGGCAACTCGATATGGAAGGTGGCTACATCAAGGTCAAAAGCGGCTCCGAGGGCAACGCAACCCAGACCTCCGTCGAGGGAGTCTTTGCTGCAGGCGATGTCATGGATCATGTCTATCGCCAGGCTGTCACCTCGGCGGGCACCGGCTGCATGGCTGCGCTCGATGCCGAAAAGTATCTCGATGCACTTGAAGCCGGGGGCAACTGACGGCATTTGTCTCCGCGAGCATGATAGCGAGGCAGCAACGAACCGGCCGGCCCGGCAGTCCGACCTGAGACATGCTCTTCTCTCTAGATGGAACGGATCCGGAAACTCCCTTCCCGCCACCATCCATGGCGGAAACGGATCCTGACGGGCTGCTTGCGATCGGTGGTGACCTCTCCGTAACCCGTTTGCTCAACGCCTATCGAGCCGGCATCTTCCCGTGGTTCAGCGACAACCAGCCCATCCTGTGGTGGTCCCCGGACCCGCGAACGCTGCTGTTTCCCGAGAGACTCCACGTCTCGCGCAGTCTCCGCAAGTCGTTGCGCAGGCAGACCTGCCATGTCACCTTCGATACGGCTTTCGAAGAAGTGATCCGGCATTGCGCCGTGACACCGCGCACCGGGCAGGACGGCACCTGGATCACGAACGAGATGTTGCATGCCTACTGCGAGCTGCACCGTCAGGGTCACGCCCACTCGGTGGAGGTCTGGCATGGCGATGAACTTGCAGGGGGCCTCTACGGCGTCGCCATCGGAGCCGCCTTCTACGGCGAGTCGATGTTCAGCCACCGGCGGGACGCTTCCAAAATTGCACTTGTGAAACTGGTTGATAAACTTGCAGCAGCCGGATTTTTATTTATCGACTGCCAGGTAGTCACCGACCACCTGCTGAGTCTCGGAGCTGAAACTGTCGATCGCACTGCTTTTCTCAGGATCAACAGACAGGCAGTCGGGACCGCAGTCAGGATCGACTGGAAACAGACAGGCGAAACAAACCCGCAATGACACAGGTGACGATCAACCTCTACCAGGGAATGTCACACCAGTGCAGCTACCTCGCTGACCAGGTTGCCTGCATGCATGTTGTCGATCCCAATTTCAACATCACGCCCGGCCATTACGGTCGCCTTCTGGAGAGTGGTTTCCGGCGCAGCGGTGACATGGTCTACCGTCCGGGCTGCCAGGCGTGCGATGCCTGTCTCCCGGCACGCATCAGGGTCGACAGATTCCACCCGAACCGGTCACAGCGGCGCACCCGGAAAAAAAACCTCGACATCGTCATCAGAAGCAGAAATGCAGAACTCGATGAACAACACCTTGAGCTCTATCGCGCCTATCTCGCAAGCAGGCATGCGGACGGCGAAATGTCGGCCGGCACAATAGCAGACATGCAGCGTTTCCTGATCAGCGACTGGTGCGAAACCATTCTGATCGAGGGATGGCTCGGTGAACGACTTGTGCTCTCTGCGGTCACAGATGTCGTCGACAACGCACTCTCTGCTCTCTATACCTATTATGATCCCGAACTGCCGGACCGCAGTCTGGGCACTCTGGGCATCCTTGAACAGATAGAGGCATGCAAAAGCCTCGGCTTCAGGTATCTGTATCTGGGCTACTGGATCGAATCCTGCAGAAAAATGCGTTACAAATCATCCTTCCAGGCGCTGGAAACACGCGATCCGGAAGGTAACTGGTCGCTTCTCCGGAAGCATTGAAGAGAGCAACAACCTGGCGGAGCATCACGTGCGCTTGATACCACTTGTGGCCCTACTGGCCATCCTGACCCCCTTGCATGGCGGCGCAACCACGAGCGATGCATGGTCGAGTATTCCTGATCCGAGCGAGGGTGAGGCAGAAGCCATCGGCGGCTATGCCAATGGCTGTCTGAGCGGCGGAGAGGCGCTGCCACCCGAAGGTCGTGGCTACCAGGTCGTCCGCCTTTCACGCAACCGTTACTACGGACACCCGGTCCTGATCGACTACATCCGGGATCTCGGCAACAAGGTTGCAGACAACGAACTTGGTCTCATGCTCGTCGCCGACATGAACCAGCCACGCGGTGGCCCGATGCCCAGCGGCCACTCGAGTCACCAGAGTGGGCTTGATGCTGATATCTGGCTACCACTGAACTACAGCCGCATGGATGGCAAACGTGACCATCTCAAGTCCGTTGCGATGGCAGACCGTCACAAATACACGATGCATTACGACGCCTGGAGCGACAAGCAGGCAGAGCTGATCAAACTTGCTGCTGAAGATCCCCGTGTTGCGCGCATTTTCCTGAATCCGCGCATCAAGCTGGAGCTCTGTAACATGGATTGGGATGATCGTGACTGGCTGCGCAAGATTCGCCCCTGGTTCAAGCATCATTCCCACTTTCACGTGCGGCTCAAATGCCCCCCCGGTAATGCAGCCTGCAAGGACCAGGCACCCCCGCCGGCAGGTGACGGCTGTGGCAAGGAACTGGCCGAATGGCATCCTGACAAGCGCAAGCTCTGGAAAAAATCATCCGGCAAGAAATCGAAACCATCACTGCCCCAACAGTGCAACCAGGTACTATCAAGAAAATAGGCGACCGGTTTCTGTTCATCCCGCGACGGGCTATCCCTGTTTGGCGGGTGCATAATTTAGTAATTGCTTATATACTAAAAAAATACACCGCATCCTATCCTCCCACGGAGACAACAATGAGAGTCCATTACACGGCTGCAAAGCTGGCCTTGATGACAGGACTGGCAGGAATTGCCGGTCTTGCCACGGCTGCCACCCCCTACCCGGCGGGAGCTCCCTATGGCCAGCCCCTGTACACCCCGTTTCCTCCGCAGCCGCAGTTCCAGGCTCTGCCGCCTCACATGCAGCCGATGCCACCGCAGCCACAGTTCCAGGCTCCGCCACCGCGCATGCAGCCGATGCCACCGCAGCCACAGTTCCAGGCTCCGCCACCGCGCATGCAGCCGATGCCACCGCAGCCACAGTTCCAGGCTCCGCCACCGCGCATGAACCCGATGCCTCCGCAGCCGCAGTTCCAGGCTCCGCCGCCGCGCATGCAGCCGATGCCTCCGCAGCCACAGTTCCAGGCTCCGCCAGCATACTCTCCTGCCGCACCTGGCACAGAAACCGGCGCTCCGTATACAGGCTATCCCTATCATGGCCGGAGGAACAGAGATGACGGTCCTTTCGACTGGGGCCCCTGGAGCGACAGCAGCGGAGAACGGGGAGTCAATGACTGGTTTGGTGACTGGGGCAGCCTGTTTGACGGTACCGGTCGCCTGGAGATGGATTTCGAAATGGACATGAGCATGGATTTTGATGCCGATGCGAATGCCGATGCAGATACGGATACCGAATTCCGTGGTGACAGTTACTACCATGGATATGATGGCTATGGACCGTACGGACCCGGCCTCTATCCACTCTATCCGCCTGCCCCCATGATGGCTCCAGCGCCCGTCCCTTTTGCACCGGCCCCTGGATCGTTGCAACCGACGGATGATCAGTCCCCCGCGACAGAGGGAGAGAACACCGCCCCCGAAGATGCGGCTAACTGAAGACAGCTTCCGTCCCGGCGAAGACTATGTTCGGAAATAACCGGGACGAGATCCGGCGTTTCTTCATCACTTGCTGGAACAAGCGGGAGGAGCCGCTGATCTCGCTTTCACCGCTCGAGCAGCAGGTATTGCATGTCATCGAACTGCATCCTGAATATCACGGGATGTTTGAACAGGGCGAAGCACTGGTGCAGAGGGACTTCCCGGCAGGTACGGAAAGTGGCAATCCTTTCTATCACCTCGGCCTGCATCTCTCTCTGCTCGAACAGATCAGCACCGACCGCCCGCAGGGAATCAGGGAACTCTACAGGCAATACTTGCACCAGCATGGCGAGGTGCACATGGCGGAACACGCTATGATCGAGGTGCTTGAAGCGGCGTTGTGGGAAGCGCAGGCCAGAAACAGGATGGCGGATGATCCGGCTTACCTTGAAGCCTTGCGCGCGCGACTCAGAGCGAAACCGGCAGGATGACGTCGACCCGTACAGGGAGATGATCGGAAAGCGGAAAATCCTCGACAGCGGGGTTTTCGGTAACAAGCCCGTCGGTGACCAGAATATGGTCGATCTTCTTCACAGGCTGCCATGAAGGGTAAGTTGGTATGCCCCTGAGTGTTTCCACGAGCCCGGTCTGCTCGAGAAACTGTTCGAGCGCTTTGGATCCGCTGTCACAGTTCAGATCCCCCATGACGATATTGTAGTTGCTCTCGGCAAGCAGCTCGCGCAGAAAATCCATCTGGCGCATGCGACCACGCTGACCGAGCGCGAGGTGCGCCAGGACAATCGACAGTTTCTGTGCTCCCTTGCCATAGTTGATCACCATGGCGCCACGACCGGGCAGGCCCGGAAGCCGGTAGCTATGCACGGAATGTGGCTGGACCTTGCTGAGAAAACCGTTTCCATACTGTCCGAGATGACCGATGTCACGATTGACCTGCTTGTGCCAGTAGCCAAACTCGGCTTTGTGCGCAAGGTAGGCCGTCTGGTCGACGAAAGCGGAACGCAGGCTGCCGGCATCAATCTCCTGTAATCCCACCACGTCGTAGTCCCTGATCAGGCTGGCGATGCGATCGAGATTCTGTTTCTTGACAGGATGCGGCAGGAAATGTTGCCAGCTCTTGGTAATGTAGTCCCGGTGCTGCGTGGTCTCCATACCGGACTGGATGTTATAGCTCAACAGCCGGAGGCGCCCCCCGGCTGCGAGCCCGCTTGCGGCATCCTGGGGCATGTTCAGCACTGCCGGGGACTTACTGACCTGCGCCAGACTGACGGTTGGCCCTGGCCTTTTCGATCAGATAGTTGACGTTCTGGAACTTCTGTTGCCAGGTACTGGCCTTGCCGCCGCGATAATGCTTGTCAACGACCATCACCGGAACACCGGTGACTCCGTAATCCCCGGCAAGCTCGATCGCTTCCTGCATTTTCATGTTGACCTCGAAGGAGTCCATGGCAGCACGATAGGCGTTGATATCGACAGCGCGCGAAGCAAGGAATTGCTCCATTTCGGGCTGGGTTGCCAGTTTGTTTTTACCCACATGGATTGCCTGGAAAATCGCTTCATGGTGCTGCTCGACAACGCCCATCTGTTCCAGTGCATAGTAGGTCTTGGCATGCATGAGCACGTTGGGACGGTTGAAGGTCGCAGGAATACGCACAAATTCAACATCGCTCGGCAGGGCTGACAACCAGTCATTCAGGTAAGGCTCGAGGGTGAAACAGTGCGGGCAGCCGTACCAGAAAAACTCTGCAACCTGGATCTTTCCCGTGGTTTGCACGGGCGTTTCCAGTTCATGGTAGTTGACACCCTCAACCGGTGTGTAGGCCTGCTGTGCGGAGACAGTCGTTGCAGTCAGGCTGATCAGAATCATCAGCAGAATTGATTTCATACTCTCGGTCCTCGGTCGATTGTCCAGATGAGTCATATTACTGTGAGGCGTGCTTGCAAAATTATGCAACATGCAGGCCATTATCCTACAGACGGCGACGGAATAACACGCGCAATCAGCCAGATAACCAGAAAGTGACGGGGCCGTCATTCACGAGCGCAACCTGCATATCGGCGCCGAAGATTCCGCAGGCTGTTCTTGCATGCCGACCGCGGATCTCCTCGACAAGCCGGTCGAACAGCAACGACGCTGATTCGGGAGGCGCCGCCGTGGTGAAGCTGGCCCGCGTGCCCTTTTTCGTGTCTGCAGCAAGCGTGAATTGCGGAACGAGCAATATCCCGCCATCGATACTCGAAACACTCAGGTTCATCCGCCCGTCATGGTCAGGGAAGACCCTGTAGGAAAGCAGGCGTTCCGCCAGCCTCCGACAGTTCTCCTGCGTGTCACTCTTTTCAACCCCGACAAGGACAAGAATACCGCGCCCTATTGCTGCAATCGACTCGCCATCGACGCTGACGCTTGCCTGTGAAACGCGCTGTAGCAGTCCGATCATGATCAAAGACTCGCATCTTGTAGGAATATTCCTACAAGGATTTCAGTTAATCCCTATACCAGGCGGGCTATTCGTTTCCTATTCTGATTCCGTCGTCGCATGGATTGACATGGATTTTGTCACCGCGTTTATCCCAAGAGGGCGAACGGATGCCATCTTGATCACCAACCAAGCCAGACGACAAATTTCAGGCCCGACCAGATACTGGTCGGGTTTTTCTTTCCGGAAATAACAGGCCGTGTTCTGCTGTCGACGACCGCCTCACACTTTTTCGAGCTTCCGCATGCCGTTGGGCAGCAGTCTCATGTCCGCCAGAGAGGACACCAGCGCAGAAAGGAAGGTGGCCTCCTCCTCATAGACAAGCTTGTAGTACTGGATCTTCATGGTCAGCGCACTGCCAAAGACAATACCGGCGAAGGCGATGAAGGAGCCGATGGCCAGTGTCGAGACGCCCGTGACTGCCTGGCCGATGGTGCAGCCCATTGCAAGCACGCCACCGAGCCCCATGAGAATGGCGCCGATGAAGTGGGAGAGAAAATCCTTCGCAGATGCAAACCATTCAATCCGAAAGCTGCCGGAAATCAGTGCCCACAGCAAGGAACCGAGGATGACCCCGACCAGTGCGACGACACCAAAGGTCAGGTAGGCGCTGTCAAAGGCCTCCTTGGTGTAACCGTATGTCTGCCCCATCGGATTGATGAACGTGAAAGACTGTGGATTCAGCGGACGGCTGTCAGCAGGCTTGCCTTCGGAACTGTCCGCAAGAAACTCCCAGTTCTGAACATAGGCTGAGAGTCCGGTCGGCTCATCATCAACATTGACCATGACGTTGCTTGTCACGTACCAGGCCGCAAGAACAGCAAGGCCGACAACGAACCCGCCGAGAATATTGTCCTTGCTGCCACGGAAATCGGCAGAACGAAACACAAGCGCCAGCAACAGCAGGCCGAGCAACAGGCCGATGACAAGACGCGCGGTGACAGCATTTTCCGCACCGGCAATGACTGTACCCAGATCCTGATTAGGGGCAAGATCGATGGAGAGCGGACGTATCCAGTCATAGAAGAGCAGCGTGAAGAGAGTCTGGTCACTCCCCGGAAAGGGGTTGATCATGTAGTAGGCGATCACGGCAATAATGAGCACAACCATGATCGACTTGAGGTTGCCGCCACCGACACGGATCAGCGCCTTGTTGCCGCAACCACTGGCCAGTGTCATGCCGATACCGAAAATGATGCCCCCGAGCAGGTTTTCTGCCCAGATCAGCTGACCGTTTCGATAGGGAGGGAAGGCACCGTCGGCGTCAACAAGGCCGAGACGTTCCAGGATGACGACGCCAATCAGCGCGACGGCAATCGCAAACAACCAGGCCCCCAGGCGCCCCCTGTCCCCCATGTTGACCCAGTCGGAGACCGCGCCCATAGTGCAGAAATTGGTCTTGTTGACAACGGCGCCCATGACCAGTGCGATCACGAAGATCGCTCCGAGAAAGACGGACTGGGCCGTCGCAAAAGATTCAAAAAGCATCTCTCATCCCTCACATTGAAGTTGTTCTTGTACCGGCCACTTCAGCGCGGTTGTGGCAGCGGATTCTAGCAGCAGGGCATGGCGTGATAAAGACAGTCAGCCAGTTGCATAGCGGGTCGGATCCTCGATGCCGGCTTCTTCAAAACCCCGTCTGCGCAGCCGGCAGGAATCACACAGACCACAGGCCCTGCCCTCTTCGTCTGCCTGGTAACAGGAGACAGTGTGGCCATAATCCACGCCGAGATCAATTCCCCGGCGGATGATCTCCGCCTTTGTCAGCCGGATGAGAGGAGCGTGAACCTGCACTCTCTGCCCTTCGACAGCGCGCTTCGTGGCGAGGTTGGCCAAGTGCTCAAAGGCTTCGATGAATTCCGGCCTGCAGTCGGGGTAACCCGAATAATCGAGGGCATTGACGCCAATGAACAGATCATCTGCTTCCAGCACCTCGGCCCAGCCAAGCGCCAGGGCGAGAAATATCGTGTTGCGCGCCGGCACATAGGTCACCGGAATACCCGGGCTTTCTTTCTCCGGTACGTGGATGCTGCTGTCCGTCAGTGCAGAGCCGCCGATCAGGTCCAGCGCCATTGGCAGGACGAGATGCCTGCTAACACCCATGGCTGATGCAACGCGTTTTGCGGCGGCCAGTTCGGCAGCATGCCGCTGGCCGTAGGAGAGACTCAGTGCATAGCAGTCATAGCCGGCATCCTTCGCGATCGCCAGCGCCGTTGCCGAATCGAGCCCGCCCGAAAGCAGTACCACTGCTCTGTCAGACACCGGGCCTGTCTCCCCAGAGGAGCTTGTGCAACTGAATCTGGAACCGCACCGGAAGGCGGTCCTCGACGATCCAGTCTGCGAGTGTGCGTGCCTCGAGCACCCCGTAAACCGGTGAGAAAAGTACGCCGCAGCGAGACGCGAGAGAATACTCGCTCACGACCCCTTTCGACCACTCGTAGTCATCCCGGTCTCCGATCACGAATTTCACCTCATCATCCGGCACAAGCAGCTTCAGGTTGCTCCAGAGGTTTCTGTCGACCTCGCCCGACGAAGGTGTCTTGATATCCATCACCCGCTTGACCCGGCTGTCTACCTCAGCAACATCGAGAGCCCCGCTGGTTTCAAGCGATACCCGGTAGCCTGCATCACAGAGTGCAACGAGGAGAGCATGACAGGATATTTGCGCGAGGGGCTCGCCACCGGTGACGGTGACATGCTGCACGCCGAAAGCAGCAACCCGGTCGAGGATGATCTCCAGTTCAAGGCTTTCCCCGCCCTTGAAGGCATAGGCAGTATCACAATATCCGCAACGCAGCGGACAGCCCGTCAGCCTCACGAAGACTGTTGGCAGGCCCACAAGGGAACTCTCTCCCTGCAGCGAGCAGAAGATTTCTGTGATACGCAGCGATGTCATCGGAAATCCCGGTGTCAGAAACTCGCGAGTCGCTGTTGCGCCAGTTCTGCTGCGGGTGTGTTCGGGTAGTGCTCGACGAGTCCCTGGAAGACCATTCTCGCCTTGTCATTCTCGCCCTTGATGCGGTGGATCTGGCCGACCTTGTAGACGGCATCGGGAACTTTCGGACTCTCCTTGTAGGTCTCCACCAGCTGGCGGAACTCTGTCATCGCAGTGTCGAGATCATTATGGGCGTAGTAGGCCTCGCCCAGCCAGAACTGGGCATTGTCAGCATAACTGCCATCGGGATATTTCTTCAGAAAAGCATTAAACGCACTGATGGCCTCGGGAAAATTCCGCTCAGTCATGAGCAGTTCATAAGCATTCCGGTACTCGTTGCGCTCGCCATCCGGCGCTGGCGCCGGGGCAGCAGGCGATTGCTCAATCGCCTTTTCAGGTACAGGCTCGGCAGGCTTTTTCTCGAGCGATACCGGCGCTTCCTTCAAGGCCCCTGCATCTGTTCCACCCAGGCGACGCTCGATATCCAGGTAGAGTTCGCGTTGCTGGTTCTTCAGCTGCTCAAGTTCGAATTTCAGCTCCTCGATCTGGCCTCGCAACTGGTTGTTCTCCTGCTGGAGCGCATCCACGCGGCGGGTCAGTTCCGTGACGACCTCCATGCGGTTCTCAAGCTTCTCGACGCGTCCCCAGAGTGTTGCAGAGGCAGGACCAGTGGCCGCCAGAGCGACCACCAGCAGGGATATACGCAACAGCATCATCAATAATCCAGGTAGGCCCGGCGATTTCTCGACCAGGCTGTCTCATTGTGTCCGGGATCAGCGGGACGTTCCTCACCGTAACTGACAACCTCGATCTGTGAAGAGGCAACACCGCGCGACATCAGGTAGCGACGTACCGTGTTGGCTCGACTTTCACCGAGCGCCAGGTTGTATTCACGCGTGCCGCGCTCATCACAGTGCCCCTCGATTTTTACCCGATCACCCGAACTCGCGAGCCGGGAAGCATGGGCATCGAGGACCGGCAGGTCTTCACTGCGAATATTGCTCGAATCGAAGTCGAAGTAGACTGTTTTCGAGTTGATACGCTCCTGCAGCGAAGCTGCATCATATCCATAGGCGCCGGCACCGGCGCCATCTGCGCCATCCCCGTCCCTGGATCCACCACTGGAACTGCACCCGGTGAGTGCGACAATCGGGCTGGTCAGCGCCAGTGCGATAAACGATCTTCTTTTCATTCAGGGTTTCCTCTTGATTAGAAAGGGCGACCAGGCCGGATCACGGACCTCGCCCGATTGTGCCGCAAGACGTTGCTGCACATCATAATCGACTGCCACGACGGATAAAACACCGCCGGCGGCGGCATAAACCACCATGCTGCCATTCGGCGCATAACTCGGCGACTCGTTGAGCGAGCCTGTACTGATGGTCTGCATGCCTCTGCTGTCGAGGTCCAGGATAGCGACCTGGTCACCTCGCGAGCGTGAAATCAGGGCGATGCTCTTGCCATCGGGTGACCATGAAGCATCGGCATTGTAGCTGCCCTCGAAGGTCATGCGCTGCGGTGAGCCACCGCTGACGGATACGCGATAAACCTGCGGCCTGCCGCCTCGATCGGAGGTGAATGCAATCCACTGGCCGTCAGGCGACCAGGCCGGCTCCGTATCGATCGCATCGCTGAAGGTCAACCTGCGTAACTGGCGAGTGCCCATTTCCATCAGGTAGATATCCGGGCTGCCATCCTTCGAGAGCGTGAGGGCGAGACGGCTGCCGTCAGGCGACCAGGCCGGGGCGCCATTCAGACCGGGAAAGCCGGCGAGCTTGCTGCGATTCCCGCTGGCGAGTTCCTGTACATAGATCGCCGGCCTGCCTGTTTCGAAGGAGACATAGGCAAGACGTTTGCCATCCGGTGACCAGGCAGGTGACAGGATGGGTTCGTTCGAGGCAAGGATGGTCTTGGCATTGTGTCCATCAGAGTCCGCTACCTTGAGCGCGCGAGAATTTCCACTGGCAACGACATAGGCGATACGTGTCGCGAATGCACCGCGCTCGCCAGTCAGTTTTTCGTAGACCAGGTCGGCGATATGGTGGGCCGCAAAACGCTGATCCCTGGCCGGTGCGGTTACTGCCTCGTTGAGCAGGAGTTGCGAGTCGCCTGTGTTGTACAACTTGAACTCTGCCTGGTAGCCACCGCTACGGTTGATCAGCCGACCGACAACGAGGTACTGAATACCGGCCGACCGGAAGTCCTGTAAATTGGCAGGCTCGGAATAATCGGGCGCTTTCGGTTGCCGAATTGAGGGCGACGGATTGAAACGGCCGGAGCGCTTCAGATCCGACGAGATAATCTGGGCAAAATCAGCCGTCGGTGGCGTCCCTCCGCTTCCCGTCCATGTGAAAGGCGCAACAGCGATGGAAACCGCATCGGCATTCCCACCTGTGATCTCGATGGTCAGCTCTGCATTTGAGAGCGACGGGATACCCAGCAAGAGGACAATCAGTCCGGCGAGTGCTTTTCGCATTATTGAATTCCGGTTGGTGAAAACTTCAGATTCAGCGTTCTGAACCTGTCGAAAGCCTTGCCACTCGGCACAGGCAAGGGGTCCGCCGCCTGTAACGCCTCCTGTGCGGAGCTGTCATAGGCGGGATCGCCACTTGATCGGGCGACCCTGACATCGGCAACCCCTCCGCCCGGAAACAGCTTGACCCTGAGTGTCACCTGCAAACCGGGTACTGTTCCAGGCGGACGTCGCCAGTTACGCGTAATCTTCGAACGGATCATGCCAATGTACTTGTCATACTCCTTGCCGCCACCGCCACCACTCATTCGACCCGTCCCGCCGGTACCGGTTCCGTCCCTCTTCTGATTGGCACTCAGCGCCTGTCCCGACTGGCGAGCCGCAGCACCTGAAGTACTTGCGGCCTCGGCCTCCTGCGTGAGCTGCTGTTCGCGACGCTCGGCTTCCTCTTTCTTGCGCTGTTCCTCTGCAAGCCTTTTCTTCTCGGCCTCTTCCTGCTTGCGCTTTTGCTCTGCCAGCCTTTTCTTCTCGGCTTCCTCTTTCTTGCGCTGCTCCTCGGCCAGCCTCTGCTGCTCTTGCTCGCGCTGTTTTCGCTCGGCAGCCGCCTTGCGCTCCTCTTCCAGGCGCTTTTCCCGTTCTGCTGCAAGGCGCTTCTCTTCCTCGGCCTGCTTTTTCAGCTTTTCGAGACGCAGGCGCTCCTTCTCCGCTTCCTCGCGCAAGGCCTGCAGTTCACCTGACTCTTTTCGTTTGAGCCCGATCACTTTCTGCTGCTGCAGAGCCATATGATCACGTTTCTCCTCGAGACGTTCAGCGACCCGGTTATCCTGAACGATAACCGGAATGGATTCATCCGGTTGCGGGGACTGGATCGGCGCAGCAGAATCCATGTAGCTGATCTGCTGCTCGCGTGCCCAGAGCAGCAGGAACAGCAACCCCAGGTGCAGCAAAACAGACAGGACCATGGCCCTCGGATTGTGCCGGAGAAGGGCAAGCACGGATCACCCTTCCTCGCCTGTCATTGTCATGAGACGCACGGTCTTGCCTTCCACGCCCTGTCGCTGCAGGGTATCCTGAAGTGCCTGCAGCAGCCGCAATACCCGGTCATATTCGACCTTGGCAGCACCGTAGACCATGACCTCCCGCCCCGGCTCGGCAAGCGTGGCAGCAACAGCATCCGCAATCGCTCCGGCCTCGCTGACCTCATAGTCACGCTCACCGGACTCGTCATTGAAGATGAAATAGCGGTTATCTGCATCGACACCAACGAGAATCGGGGGAAGATCCTCTGCAACCTGCGTAGCGCTTCCACGGGTGACCGGCAGCTCCACATCAACATTACGCACAAGCAGCGGTGCCGTCACCATGAAGATGATCAGCAGGACGAGCATGACATCGATATAGGGAACGACGTTGATCTCTGCCATCGGCTTGTTGGTGCGCTGGCGACGGGACATGGCATCAGTTCCCGGCAGGAAGCTGGCGGTGCATGATATTCAGGAACTCCTCCGAGAAATCCTCAAATCGACCATCGAGACGATTGGTCTCGCTGGAGTAGCGATTGTAGGCGATGACCGCCGGTATGGCGGCAACCAGTCCCATGGCTGTTGCAACGAGTGCCTCGGAAATTCCCGGCGCGACCATGTTGAGCGTTGCCTGGCTCACCCCGCCAAGTGCATGGAAAGAGGACATGATTCCCCACACGGTCCCGAAAAGTCCGATATAGGGGCTGGTCGAACCGATGGTTGCAAGTATCGGCAGAAAATTTTCAAGAGAGTCTGTTTCGCGGTTCTGGGCGACGCGCATGGCGCGCCTCACACTCTCGAGCACGCTGTCCGAATCACCGCGTGCTCGTTCACGCAACTTGATGAATTCACGAAAGCCGGCGACAAAGATCTCGGCCATGGGCCCGGAATCGGCGCCATTGTGCTTTTTGTAGAGCGTGGCGAGATCCTTGCCGCTCCAGAACTCCTCCTCGAAGCTGGCAGATTGCTCACGCGCGCCTGACAGGGTGCGTGAACGGTCGATGATGAGATACCAGGAAACCACCGAAGCGAGCACCAGTACCAGCATGACTGCCTGTACCACGATACTGGCATTCAGTATCAGATCCAGAAAATCGATTTCACCTGTCATTATTGATCTCTTGCATGATTGAATCCGGGATGGCTGTCGGTTTGAAATCCTCGAGTCCGACACAGACCAGCATAATCTCGCCTTTGCAGAGCAACTCGTCGCCACGCAGGATCTGTTGTTCGAATACCAGCGAGGCGCGTTTTATCCGGCTGAGTGACACAACAACCTCGAGCAGGTCGTCAAGACGGGCCGGCGAGATGTAGTCAACGGCAGCACGGCGAACCGCAAACACCACACCCTGCTCATCGAGCAATTGCTGGTTTTCGTACCCGAGGGAACGCAGCCACTCGGTGCGCGCTCGCTCCATGAAAGCCAGGTAGTTGGCGTAGTACACCACACCACCCGCGTCCGTATCCTCATAGTAGACACGTAGTGGCATCCTGAATGGGTTGTCAGTTATCTGCATGACTCCCGCGGCAATAATCGCAGTCTGTGACTGGACAGAAGGCAGAAGGTTCCGCGCGATGATCAGGAATTCTCATCGAACAGATCCTTTCCCTGCCGGTCGTCGCCGGAAGGAGGTCTGAGACCGAAATGCAGCCAGGCGGAGGTTGTTGCCATGCGGCCACGTGGCGTGCGCATCAGGAATCCCTGCTGGATGAGATAGGGTTCGAGGACATCCTCGATGGTGCCTCGCTCCTCGCCAATGGCTGCAGCGAGGCTGTCCACGCCGACAGGACCGCCATCGAACTTCTCGATGATGGCCTGCAACAGGCGCCTGTCCATGTGATCGAAACCGCTGGCATCGACTTTCAGCATGTTGAGTGCGGCATCGGCAACAGCAGCGCTGACCCGGCCGTCAGCCTTGACCTCGGCGAAATCACGCACGCGACGAAGCAACCGGTTGGCGATGCGCGGCGTACCGCGTGAACGGCGCGCGATCTCGCGCGCGCCCTCTTCTTCCGTTTCAACACCGAGAATGGCAGCGGAGCGTTGCACGATGTGCGTGAGGTCCTCAGGGGAGTAAAACTCCAGTCGCTGGACAATGCCGAAACGGTCACGCAGCGGAGAAGTCAGCAGACCGGCACGCGTGGTGGCGCCGACCAGTGTAAACGGAGGCAGATCGAGCTTCAGCGAGCGAGCCGCAGGGCCTTCGCCGATCATGATGTCAATCTGGTAATCCTCCATCGCCGGGTAAAGCACCTCCTCGACGACCGGGCTCAGGCGGTGGATCTCGTCGACAAACAGCACGTCGTGAGGCTCGAGATTCGTGAGCAGCGCCGCGAGATCACCCGCCTTTTCGAGCACGGGACCGGAGGTCTGCCGCAGATTGGTGTTCATTTCGTTGGCGATGATATGCGCAAGCGTCGTCTTCCCCAGCCCGGGCGGGCCGAAGATCAGGACGTGATCCAGCGCTTCAGAACGTTTGCGGGCAGCACCGATGAAAATCTCCATCTGGTCACGCACCGCGGGCTGCCCGACATATTCACCCAGACGGCGTGGCCGGATGGCACGGTCGATGGCCGCTTCCTCGCCACTCTCCTGCGCACTGACGAGACGTTCGATTTCACTCATGTTACTTCTTCACCATGGATTGCAGTGCCGCGCGGATGATCTCCTCGCTGCCAAGCCCGGCGGTCTCGACAGCGCGTACCATGCGGCTCGCCTCGGGCGGTTTGTAACCGAGCGCCACGAGGGCACTGACCGCTTCACTGACAGGAGACTCTGCAGTCGCCCGGAGAGAAGACGGTGAAGCGCCTTGCGGCAGCGTGGCCGTTACGCCATCGTCGAGCTTGTCTTTCATTTCCATGACCAGGCGTTGCGCGGTCTTCTTGCCGACGCCCGGAATGCGCGTCATCGCTGCAATGTCATCCACCTGAACGCAAGTGGCAAACTCCGCTGCACTCATGGCCGAAAGGATCGCCAGCGCCATTTTTCCACCGACACCACTGACCCTAAGCAACGCACGAAACAGTCGTTTCTCCTGGTCAGCGTGAAAGCCATAGAGCACATGGGCATCCTCGCGCACGAGGAGATGGGTATGCAAGGTCACTTCGGCACCGGTTTCCGGCAACTCGTAAAAAGTCGACATCGGCGCCTCGATCTCGTAACCGACGCCGTTGACGTCGAGCAGCAGGAAGGGGGGCTGCCTGGAGACCAGTTGACCGCGCAGACGACCGATCACCAGCCAGCCCCTTTCGCAAGCCGGCTGGAGGTTTCGGCCATGTGCGCATGGCACAGGGCCACGGCAAGGGCATCCCCCTGGTCTTCGCTGAGGGCCTGGTCGATACCGAGCAGAACCCGAACCATGTGACCGACCTGGCTCTTGTCTGCGGCACCGGAGCCGACAATGGCCTGTTTCACGAGACGAGGCGTGTATTCCGAAACCGGAAGGCCGACATGCACAATGGCGGTGATGGCTGCGCCGCGTGCCTGCCCGAGCTTGAGCGCCGCACTCGCGTTCCGCGCCATGAAGACCTGCTCGACAGCAGCCTCGACCGGCGCATAATCGTGAATAATTCCTGCAACGCCCTCGAAGATCTCCCCGAGGCGCTGGCTGAAAGGCTTGTCACCGATACAGATGCGGCCGCTGGCGATGTGCCTGCTGTTATGGCCATCGGACTCGATCACGCCATACCCGGTGTATCTGGAACCCGGGTCGATACCAAGGATACGGCGCATCGAGTTCAATCGAGTTTCTCGTAAATCTCTGCCGGTATATCGGCGTTGGTGTAGACCTCCTGCACATCGTCGAGATCCTCGAGGGCATCGACCATGCGCAACAGTTTTTCGGCATCCTCCTCGCCGAGGGTCGCCATGGTTTCCGCACTGAACGTCACCTCCGCATTGCCCGGTTCAAGGCCTGCTGCCCTGACGGCGTTCTCGACAGCCTCGAAATCTTCGGGCGTCGTCAGCACATCGATGGAACCATCCTCGTTGGTCACAATATCTTCTGCCCCTGCTTCGAGAGCGGCTTCCATGATGGCATCCTCATCGCCCGTTTCGAAGCTGATAATGCCTTTCTTGCTGAACATGTAAGCCACGGACCCGTCGGTGCCGAGATTACCGCCGTGCTTGCTGAAGCCATGGCGGACTTCCGAGGCGGTGCGATTACGGTTGTCAGTCAGGCAGTCGACAATGACGGCCGTGCCGCCCGGTCCGTAACCTTCATAGCGGATTTCGTCAAAGTCGCCCTCCTCGCCACCGCCGGCACCTTTCTTGATGGCACGGTCGATCGTATCATTGGGCATATTGGCCTTTCTGGCCTTGTCGACGGCAAGGCGCAGCCGTGGATTGGCATCAATATCGTCGCCTCCCTGTTTGGCAGCAACCGTGACCTCGCGGATGAGCTTGCTCCAGATCTTGCCCCGTTTCTTGTCGTTGGCTGCTTTTTTATGCTTGATATTGGCCCATTTGCTGTGTCCAGCCATTCAAATCCTCGTCAGAAAAAAATTCTTGAATCAATAGCGAATTCTATCACCCTGCTGCCGCCCTTCTGAAGCAGGACCGGAAGCCCGGGGTCTGCCAGGACGCAGTGCGAAATCAGCGCCAGACCTCGAACAGCCGGATGCTCGCCCTGTCGAGATGCAGGATGGCATATCCTCCCGACTCGCGATGCCTGAGATCGAGTGATGTCTCACTGACACCTGCAAGCACGCCCTCTAGTACCACATCGTCGTTCCTTTCGACACGCACACGATACCGGATGTATTCCCCGGCTCTTTCGAGATCTGTCACGCGGTAAGCAGATTCAGCATCCCCGGATACAGCCGGCATCTCATCATCAAAGGTGTAGCCTTTCAGCGGCCCGTCGACCTTGTAGCCGATAATCGTTTCGCTTTCCTCTTCTGTGGCAGGCTGTGCAACCTCTGCTTCTGTCTCTGTCGGCGCTGCCGGTTCGGCTGGTACTGTCTCGCGGACGATTTCCAGCGACTGACCGGGAACGGAGGGCTCGGATTCGATCGTACTCGTCAGCTCGCCAATGTTCGTGATACCAAGAAAGAATGCCGCAGCAACAATGATGGCATTGATCAGGTTGAATGCGAGACTGATGATCAGCCCGCCAAGCAGGCCGGCATCAAGTACGAGCGCAAAGACCAGTACAGAAACGAAGACTGAAATCAGCCAGCCAACCCATTGCATCCCTGAAAAATCGACAAACAACGCCATGACACCCGAAGCAAGACCGGACACGATGATTGCAAGGAAAACCCAGCCGATGCCGCTCCTGCCGGCCCCGGCCAGACGGGCGATCAGGCTGGTCAACCACAGAACCAGCAGAAAAGCAGCCAGCAAAACAACAACAGCAATCCAGTTCATGGCAAAGTATCCTTTGAGATGTCAGCTAATGAACCCTGTTCTTCTCAACAGGTCCTCGTTGATATCCGTTTTTTCCCCGGGCAACGCGGCCTTGTCGCCAAGCACCAGCCGCTCGAGATAACGGGCAATCAGGTCAACCTCCAGGTTGACCTCTGTTCCCGGCGCATAGTCACCCATGAGGGTCTCCTGCAGCGTGTGGGGAACGATATTGAGTTCAAATCGTGCACCGTTCACCCTGTTCACGGTCAGACTCGTCCCGTCGACGCAAATCGATCCCTTGTGCGCAATATAGCGCGCCAGCACTTTCGGCGCCTCGATGACAAAGCGCTCGGAGCGTGCATCCGGAAAACGCTCGATGACAGTGCCGATACCGTCGACATGGCCACTGACGAGGTGGCCACCTAGACGGTCAGAGAGCATCAGCGCCTTCTCGAGGTTGACGCGACTGCCGACCTTGAGATGTCCCAGCGTGGTGAGAGTCAGCGTCTCGTTGGAGACATCCGCAGAAAAACCGTCACCGGGCAGCTCGACCGCCGTGAGACAGACGCCGTTGACAGCGATGCTGTCTCCCGTCGCAACATCGGAAAGGTCGAGCTTGCCGGTGGCAATCGAAAGACGCATATCGCCGTTTCGCGACTCCATCTGCCTGATGGTTCCTGTAGCCTGAATGATGCCAGTAAACATGCGTCTAGTTCCGGGGAATCAGGGTCAATCGGATGTCCGGTCCGATCTGGCGCAGATCCGTGGTTGTTAATTCGATGCGTTCTGCCATTGTGCCTATCCCCGGAAGATGCAGCAATCCTCGTGCCGCGTCTCCCATGAGGTGCGGCGCCAGGTAGATGAGCAGCTCGTCAACGAGCCCGGCAGAGACAGCCGCGCCTGCCAGTGTGGCGCCGGATTCGATCAGCACCTCGTTGACGCCCGTTTCGGCCAGATGCACGAGGACCGCCTCCAGGTCAATTTCGTCGCTGTGATCCTGCCGCAAGACGGTCGCTCCCGCAGCCAGCAGCCGCTCTGCCGCGGCCTCGTCATCACTGGTGGTTACAATGATGGTCTCGCCGGGTTGCCTGAAGACCCCGGCATCGGGAGTGATCGACAGCCGTGTATCGAGCACCACGCGCAGGGGCTGGCGGATCTCCTCTTTGCTGGTGACTCCGTGCAAGGCATCAACCGGTAGACGGACCGTCAATGAAGGATCGTCAGCCAGAACGGTGCCGATGCCGGTGATGACCGCCGAGCTGCGCGCCCGCAACCTGTGCACATCGCGGCGCGAGGCATCCGAGGTAATCCACTTGCTTTCGCCACTGGCCATTGCCGTACGACCGTCCAGGCTCATCGCCAGTTTGCAGCGCACGTAGGGCATCCCCTGGGACATGCGTTTGATGAAGCCGGGATTGAGTTTTTCTGCTTCACTCCCGAGCACACCGGTGACCACATCGATACCGGCCGCGCGCAGCTGTTCAAGACCCTTCCCTGAGACGAGCGGATTCGGATCCTGCATCGCCACAAAAACACGCCCGACGCGTGCAGCAATCAACGCATCGCTGCAGGGAGGTGTTCGGCCATGATGGCAGCAGGGCTCAAGCGTCACGTAGACTGTCGCACCCTCCGCCCTCTTTCCGGCAGCGGCCAGTGCGATCTTTTCGGCATGTGGCTCGCCAGCCTTGCGATGCCACCCTTCGGCGACAAGTTCGCCGTTTTTCACGATGACGCATCCGACACGCGGGTTGGGATCTGTCGTGTAGAGGCCGAGCTGCGCCAGCCTGATGGCGCGCGCCATCCATGCTTCATGGCTCATTGCTTGCCATCCGCCCCCTCGTCATCCTCCTGTTCGATAAAATCAAGTTGCTGCCTGCGCGCCTCGGGGGTCGGTTGTGTCTGCAGCATCTCGATCTCTTCACGAAAGGCGTTGACATCCTCGAATTTGCGGTAAACGGACGCAAAGCGGACGTAGGCGACCTGGTCGAGGCCACGCAATTCATCCATCACCAGTTCACCAATCTTGCGGGAAGGCACCTCGGCCTCGCCACCGGATGCGAGCTTGCGCGTGATGCGGTTGATGGCGGACTCGATCTGATCCGTGCTGACAGGACGCTTTTCGAGTGCGCGGGACATGCCGGCACGAAGCTTGCGGCCATCGAAGGAGACACGGCTGTTGTCAGTCTTGACAACCCGGGGCAGATTCAGCTCGACAGTCTCGTAGGTCGTGAAGCGTTCAGAGCAGACACTGCACTGCCGACGCCGCCGCACCTGGTCGCCCTCCCCCGACAGACGGGAATCGACCACTTTGGTGTCCTGGGCGCCGCAGAAGGGGCAGCGCATTCAACGCACCCGTCTCACTTGTAGACCGGGTGCGTTGCGCAGACAGCGAGAACTTTCTCCCTGATCTCGCCGATCTTGGCCTCATCGCCACGGGAATCGATGACATCGCACATCCAGCCGGCAAGCTCCACAGACTCCTGTTCGCCAAAACCGCGCGTGGTGATCGCCGGGGTGCCCACACGGATGCCGGAGGTCACGAATGGCGATTGCGGGTCATTTGGAACGGCATTCTTGTTGACCGTGATGTTCGACGCGCCAAGCCAGGCATCGACGTCCTTGCCGGTCAGCCCGGCCTCGATGAAGCTGACGAGAAAGAGGTGATCGTCCGTTCCGCCGGAAACCACGTCATAGCCGCGTTCCATGAAGACTTTCGCCATGGCCTGCGCGTTGCGAATGACCTGTGCCTGGTAGTCGGCGAACGCCGGTTCCATCGCCTCCTTGAAGGCGACGGCCTTCGCGGCAATGACGTGCATCAATGGACCACCCTGCGTACCGGGAAAGACCAGCGAGTTGAATTTCTTGGCAAGTTCCTCATTTTCCCTGGCGAGTATCAGTCCGCCACGCGGCCCGCGCAGGGTCTTGTGTGTTGTCGTCGTGGTAACGTCGGCAATGTTGACCGGACTCGGATAGTGGCCCGTGGCGACGAGTCCTGCAATGTGCGCCATATCAACGAAGAGGTACGCGCCGACTTCATCGGCAATGTCGCGAAAACGTTGCCAGTCGACGACACGGGAGTAGGCGGAAAAACCGGCCACGATCATCCTGGGCTTGTGTTCACGCGCCAGGCGTTCGACCTCGTCGTAGTCGATCTCTCCGGTCTCGGCATTCAGTCCGTACTGGACAGCATTGTAGATTTTCCCGGAGAAGTTGGGCTTTGCGCCGTGGGTGAGGTGACCGCCATCGGCGAGGCTCATGCCGAGCACGGTATCTCCGGGTTCGCAGAGTGCCATGTAGACAGCGGCATTTGCCTGGGAACCGGAGTGCGGCTGAACGTTGGCATAGGCGGCATTGAACAGCTCTTTGGCACGGTCGATGGCCAGCTGCTCGGCCTTGTCGACATATTCGCATCCACCGTAGTAGCGCTTGCCCGGATAGCCCTCGGCATACTTGTTGGTCAGGACTGAACCCTGTGCCTGCATGACACGCGGACTGGCATAGTTTTCAGACGCGATCAGCTCGATGTGCTCTTCCTGGCGGCGTTCTTCTTCCTGGATGGCGGCCCACAGCTCGTCATCATAGCCACTGATCTGCATGGATTTATCAAACATGGTGGAACTCCGGATGTACCAAACTCCGCATTTTATCAAAGGAGCGGGCTTCAGACACTCCCCGCAATCCGTGAGCCGGTGGCAGGCGCCTACAGCAGGGGGATAATCTTCTCCTCGAAAACCGTCTCGTCGACCTCGCCGAAATGGCTGTTGGCAAAACGCCCCTGGCTGTCGAAAACCGCCGTGTAGGGGAGCACCTGCCGGTTATTGCCGAGACGTGCGAATACCTCGTTGACGAGCATCTCGTCGAGCACGAGCGTCGGGTAGTTCATCTGGAGCTCCTCTGCCATGCCAGCCAGCGCAGCCGCATCATCAAAGCCGACACCGATAAACTGCAACTTCCCGGCATACTGCTGCTGGTAAGAGACGAACAGGGGAATCTCCTTGACGCATGGCGGACACCAGGTCGCCCAGAAATTGACCACCACGACCTTGCCCTGCCATTCACCCAACCGGCGCGGTTGCAGGTCGTCCAGCGACGGCAGGGAGAGATCGTCCAGTTCGGCAAGCGTTGCCGCTGTCTCGAACTCGGATGCAACGGGAGGCGGCAACTGCGGCGCCGGCCTGACCATCAGGCTGACGAGATAACCACCGGCAAAGGCGACCAGGAGGACGGAAACGACCAGTACAGGGATCAGGTAACGTCTGTTCATAGACAATCCTGCATATCAGCAAGTGTGCCGCGACACTAGCAAAGATCGAGCTGCTGGTACAACGACAGAGTTCGTGGTTAATTTTGGTTATAATCAGTCACACTCCGTCCGCAAGGCCATGCCGGCCCTCCAGGAGACGGAGATGACATATAGTCCGGAAAACCAAACAGACGAGGAGTACTCAATGAACCCCATAACAAAAGCCCCGCTTGCACTTGCGGCAGCTTTTTCAGGCCTGCTGGTCGCCGGCTCGCTCCATGCAGCCCCTGCCCTGAGCCCTGTCGACACCCTGGACAAGGACAACAGCGGCACCGTCAGCGAAGCCGAATTCAACGCAGGTCGCAAGGCGCAGATGGAAAATCGCGCAAGAATGGGCCGGCCGGTTCAAAACCCCGACCTCGGCCCCGAATTCAGCGACATCGACACAAATGGCGATGGCGAGGCAACTCTCGATGAGTTTCGTGCAATGCGCATGGAAATCATGGCCAGGCGCCAGGCAGCTCTGGAGCTCGCCAGGCGCGAACGCATGAGACAGATGATGGAGAATATGCCACCCCCTCCGTCTCCCGGCATGATGCAGCCACGTCCCGGATTCGATGACCTTGATGCAAATGGTGATGGTGTCATCAGTCGCGAAGAGTACAACAGACTCTATTCCGGCAGGTAAACAATCGTGGAGCGCGCGCAGCCTCACGGTTGCTGCTCCCCGCACTTTTTCCAGCGAGGTTTTTTTCGCCCGGGCCGAGTGCCGGCGTGAAAGAGACCACTCAGCAATACGAACAAGTTAAGGAGTTCCACATGAAGCACAAACGCCTCATCCCGCTGTCTGCCGCCATTACGGGACTTTGCCTGGCCGGAATCCTGCAGGCAGCCCAGCCCTCCATGCCCACTCCGATCGAGATGTTCGACAAGGATGGCAGCGGCACTGTCAGCGAGGAAGAGTTCAACGCCGGTCGTGCCGAACGCATGGCAAAAATGGCCGAGTCGGGTCGTCCCATGCGCCACGCAGGCCAGGGACCACAGTTTTCCGATCTCGACGCCGACAAGGATGGCGAGGTCACGCTGGAGGAGTTCATTGAGGCACGCCGCGCGATGATGGAGAAACGCCATGCGGAACGGATGGCCTGGAGATCATCCATGCCAAGGGCGATGCCACCGATGCATCAGGGTTACCCTCAAAGAGGCGGTTGCATGCAGAGCGGAGGCGGACAGGGCATGGGACACCACCCCGGCGGCTGCATGCACAAGCAGGGCATGGGCAGCGGCAAGGGCCAACACGGGTGCATGCATAAAAAAGGCAAGGGCCATCACGGCATGGGCGGCAAGCACAAGCCGCGCTACAGCTTCGAAGATATCGATCTCGACAATGACGGCATGATCAGCAAGGAAGAGTTCGAAAAACACCACGCCAGCAAATAGTAACCCCTATACGCGGGGAGTCTGCTCCCCGCGCCCGCAACAAGGTTAGACGGACAGGGTCCCGCATGGTAATTTCCGATCAGTAACCATCGCAGGATGTCAGCCTTGTTCAATCATATCGGCATCACCGGAAAATCCCATGACCAGCAGCTTGCCTCGCTGCTGGAACGTCTCTGGCAACATCTGCTCGAACGCTGCGACCAATTGACTCTCGACGAACGCCTCGAGGAACACCTGCCGGGCTCTCGAATGGCATCGCTCGATACGCTTGCCGAAACATCCGATCTGGTTGTTGTCATCGGCGGTGATGGCACCCTGCTGCATACCGCGCGCATCCTGGCGCCTTATGACGTACCGATCGTCGGGGTGAATCGCGGGAGGCTGGGTTTCCTCGCGGATATCACTGCTGACGAAATGCTTGCAAGCATCGACCAGATACTTGCAGGAAACTACGAGGAGGATCCGCGTTTCCTTCTGCAAACAAGACTTGAGAATGGGAGTGGAGAGATCGCCAGCAGCAATCTCGCACT
The DNA here is from genome assembly GCA_050124335.1 of Chromatiales bacterium. Taxonomy (GTDB): domain Bacteria; phylum Pseudomonadota; class Gammaproteobacteria; order Chromatiales; family Chromatiaceae; genus Sva-25. The sequence continues at coordinate 24,130 of JASFFK010000002.1, forward strand.
CAATGACGTGGTGCTGCACAAATGGCTGACGGCGCGCATGATCGAATTCGAACTCATGATAAACGGCCGCTTCGTGGAATCGCAGCGCTCCGATGGAATTATCATCTCCACACCGACGGGCTCCACGGCCTATGCTCTCTCCGGCGGAGGCCCGCTTGTCTATCCCGATCTCGATGCCATCCTGCTCGTACCGATCTGCCCGCATGCATTGAGCAACAGGCCAATCATGGTCAGCGGCTCCTCGACGATCGAGCTTCGCCTGTGCGGCCGGACCACTTCAGATGATGTCCGGGTCACCTGCGATGGACAGACCACGCTGGAGATGACGGTTGACAGCCGCCTGCTGATCAGCAAGGGCGAGCATCCTGCCCGACTCCTGCACCCGGCAGGACATGATCACTTCAAAGTCCTGCGTAACAAGCTCGACTGGGGCGGGCGCCGACAGTAACCATGCTCACGGGCATCTCTATTCGCAACCTCGTCACGGTGGAGTCACTGCAACTGGATCTGCATGCAGGCATGAGTGTCCTGACAGGCGAAACCGGTGCAGGCAAGTCAATCCTCATCGATGCACTCGGCCTCGTACTCGGAGACAAGTCAGACAACTCGCTGATCCGCCATGGCAAAGAGAAAGCAGAGATCACAGCGGAATTCGATCTTGCGCAATTATCGGGTATCCGGAACTGGCTTGAGTCAAATGATCTGGACGATGCCGGCGAATGCCTGCTGCGACGCACCATCAGTACAAAGGGCCGCTCGCGCGCCTACATCAACGGCACGCCTGTCACACTGGCAACCCTCGAGGCACTGGGCAACCAGCTCGTCGACATCCACGGCCAGCATGCGCACCAGTCACTGATGCACCGCGCTCACCAGCGCGAACTGCTCGATGCCTTTGCAGGTAACAGCGAACTCGTTACGGAACTTTCCGACACCTGGCGAGCCTGGAAGGAACTCGGAAACACCATCGAAAGCCTCGAGAAGGCGCAACTGGAGCACGACTCCCGGCTCGATTTGCTGCGTTTCCAGGTCAACGAACTGCAACACCTCGATACCAGGCAGGGTGAGTGGTCTTCTCTCGAACAGGAACAGAAACGTCTCGGCAACGCCGAGAGCCTCCTCGCCGACAGCCAGCGTTTGATATCGCTGCTCTACGAGGACGAAGGCGCAAGGGAATTGCTGCAACGTGCTGTCGTGCTGGCCGGCAGGATGGCAGAGAGTGACGCGGAGTTACCGGCTGATGCTCTGGAAATGCTGAACAGCGCCCTGATCGAACTCGATGAATCCACACCGCTGTTGCAGCAATACGCCGACTCCATCGAGCAGGACCCGCAACGCCTGCAGGAAATCGATATGCGCATGGCCAGCCTGCTACAGGCCGCACGCAAGCATCGTATCGAACCGGAAGAGTTGACCGGGCACCAGCAGGAACTCGAGAGACAACTCTCGGCCATGGAAAGCAGTGGAGAGCAGCTGGAAGAGCTAAAAGTGCAGCAGGCCTCATTGAAGGACGAATGGACAAGACTCGCCCGCAAACTGGGCAAGGCCCGTTCGAAAGCCGCACAAGCGCTCGCCACGCAGGTCACACAGACCATGCAGACACTGTCGATGCCGAACGGCACTTTTTCAGTCAGGCTCGCGCAGTCAGAGACCGGCCAACCCCGGGAACACGGACTTGAAACCGTCGAATTCCTGATCACCACGAACGCGGGACAACCTCCACAACCTCTGACGCGCATTGCATCCGGCGGAGAGCTCTCGCGCATCAGCCTCGCGATTCAGGTCGCAACAATCGGGTTGTCGACCATACCCACATTGATTTTCGATGAGGTCGACGTCGGTATCGGTGGCGGTGTGGCAGAGGTCGTCGGCAGCTTGCTGCGCCAGCTTGGCGAACAGCGCCAGATACTCTGTGTGACGCACCTGCCACAAGTTGCAGCGCAAGCCCATCGTCACCTGCACGTGGCCAAGGAAAGCAGCGAAGCAGGCAGCATGACGAGCGTCAACATGCTCGACGAGGAAAAACGTGTTCACGAGATCGCGCGCATGCTCGGCGGCATCCAGCTGACCAGGAAAACGCTCGATCACGCCCGTGAAATGGTTGCGCAGGCAGCCGCGCATTGAAGAAGCCCGGGCAGGTCACTTCCTGTTGGGGCAGTTCTCCCTGGAACAGTGCGCGTAGAGGACCATGGAGTGGTCGGCCAGTTCGAAACCGAGCTTGCTGGCCATCTTGTGCTGGCATTGCTCGATGGTCTCGTCGAAAAACTCCTCAACGTGGCCACAATCCAGGCAGACGATGTGGTCATGGTGCGAGCCACGATCGAGTTCAAAGACGGAATGTCCGCCCTCGAAGTTATGCCGCTGCACAAGGCCGGCACTTTCGAACTGGGTCAGTACCCGGTAGACAGTCGCGAGGCCAATCTCCTCGCCATTTTCAAGTAGCACCTTGTAGACATCTTCAGCGCTGAGGTGCTTCTGCTCGCTCTTTTCGAGAATTTCCAGAATCTTCACGCGCGGCAGCGTGACCTTGAGACCGGCCTGGCGTATGTCATTGTTATCCATCGGGTTGCCTGTCTGTCGAAGGGGCGATCTTTGCTGTATAGTAGCGGCGTTGAGTCGAAGGTTACCAGATAATGCAGATGCATAAACCGTTTCTCTTGTGCCTGATTGGAATCGCCGCTGTGAGCGGGTGCTCGTCTGTGAACGAGGCCACAGATGCAGTCAACGAATCTTCTTCCAGCTGGTCCCTGGTTCACAAGCAGACCATACAGCAGGGAAATGTACTCAGCCAGAAACAGCTCGATCTGGTAC
>JASFFK010000003.1:0-23609 GCA_050124335.1 Chromatiales bacterium
GCCATGCCATGGGAGCCGGATGCGTTTGCAAGCACGCTGATCATGCGGACCGTCTTGCTGTCACTTGCCTTGCACCTGCCCAGCGTCTCGAAAGCGAGAGACTGCAGGGCATCACCTGCAAGGATCGCCATGGCTTCACCGAATTTCACATGGCATGTCGGCCGACCGCGACGGAGCTCGTCGTCGTCCATCGCGGGAAGGTCATCATGGATCAGGGAATACGCATGGATATATTCAAGTGCGCAGGCCTGCTCGTCGAGATCATCGACACTCGCCCCGAGAGCGTGGCCGGCAGCATAGACCAGCAGGGGCCGGATTCGCTTGCCAGGTGCCATCACGGAGTAATGCATCGCCTGATGGAGTTCCACTGGAAGACGATCGATTTGCGGAAGGTTCTCGAGCAATATCTCCTCGATCCTTTCCTGGCAATCGACGAGAAAGCTGTTTTCGCTAATCACCCCGGAACGGCTCCAGTTCTGCATCCGGTGAGTTGGCAGTGAGAATCTCGATTTTCTGTTCGGCTGCTTTCAATGCCTGCTGGCAGATGCGAGTCAGCGCGACGCCGCGTTCGAAGGATGTGAGTGACTCTTCAAGGCTGAGTTCTCCTTTTTCCATGGTTTCGACGAGGCTTTCCAGTTCGCTCAATGCCTCCTCGAATGGAAGCTCTTCCTGTTTCGCTTTCTTCACCACCTCTTGCTCTCCGCCTGATTTGCTGCGTCTCTCGTCACCGGTGTATAGTCCGCCATGTTACATGAAATCCGGCTCCTGTAGATGATGAAAAGGCCCATTTTTCTGCTGCTTTCACTGCTGATTGCGGGCAATGCCGCTGCAAGCGATCCTTTCGACAGGATCGACGGAGTGGTTGATCCACAGGAGTTCGACTACGACGAAAGCGTGGGGGGCAAATGGAAAGAGCAGGTCTCGTCAGTCCCGCCCGTCTCACTCGATGCGCTGATGCAGATGCAGATCGATCATGGCCCGCAGGGCATCGTCTTTTATCTCGACAGCAAGAGCATCCTGATGAACGAGAAAGACAGGATCACACGTTACTGGCTCGTGGCAAAGAATGGCAACAAGGTTGTCTCGATGAACTTCGAGGCGCTGCGTTGCTCGACGCGTCAATACAAGCAACTGGGCTATGCCCGTCCAGACAGGCCGGCTGACATTCGCAAGATCGAAAACGACAGTTGGCGCAGGATCGGCAGCACAAAAACCAGGGATCACCACGCCGAAATCGCTGACACCTACATCTGTGCCGGCTCGACACCAAAAACCTACGAGGGTGTGATCGCTTCCCTGAAGGGCAATTACGACGCTTTCAACCCTTACGCTGAACACACAGACTTCTAGAAATCCGCATTACCCATTCATGAGCAATTACGACTCTTCCGCTATCGAGGTCCTTAGCGGCCTCGAGCCAGTGCGCAAGCGCCCTGGCATGTACACGGATACCACTCGTCCCAATCATCTGGCGCAGGAGGTCGTCGACAACAGTGTCGACGAGGCGATCGCCGGGCACGCAAAACTGATCGAGGTCACTCTCTTCAAGGACCAGTCACTGCAGGTGCGTGATGACGGTCGCGGCATGCCGGTGGATATTCATCCTGAAGAGGGGATTCCCGGTGTCGAGGTCATCCTGACGAAGTTGCATGCGGGGGGCAAGTTCTCGAACAAGAACTACCAGTTCTCCGGCGGCCTGCATGGTGTCGGTGTCTCTGTGGTCAATGCGCTGTCGAAACATCTCGAGGTCTGGGTGCGGCGCGATGGCAAGGAGTACAACATCGCTTTTGCCAACGGCGAGAAACGCAGCAACCTGGAAGAGGTCGGTGAAGTAGGAAAGCGCAATACCGGCACTACTGTCAGGTTCTGGCCGGATCCGTCCTTTTTCGATTCGGCTAAATTTTCCGTCAGGCAGCTCGAGCATGTGCTGCGTGCAAAGGCCGTGCTCTGCCCGGGACTCCGGGTTGTATTCAAGGATGAAAAAAGCGGTGAGAAAAAGGAGTGGCATTACGAGGATGGCTTGCGTGATTACCTGCTCGACGAGCTGCAGGGCAGTCCGATCGTGCCCGAGGAGCCCTTCATCGGCTCCATGTCGGGCAACGATGAGGCTGCCGACTGGGCCGTGGTCTGGCTGACCGAAAGCGGCGAGGCGGTGACGGAAAGCTACGTCAACCTGATTCCGACAGCCCAGGGCGGTACACATGTCAATGGCCTGCGTACGGGGCTGACCGAGGCGGTACGGGAGTTCTGCGAGTTCCGCAATCTTCTGCCGCGTGGCGTCAAACTCTCGCCAGACGATGTCTGGAACAATGTCAGCTACATTCTCTCGGTGAAACTTGGTGACCCCCAGTTCTCGGGTCAGACCAAGGAGCGCCTCTCGTCACGCGAATGCGCGCCTTTCGTCTCCGGTGTCGTCAAGGACAGTTTCAGCCTCTGGCTCAACCAGCACACCGAGGCAGGGGAGCAGATTGCGGAACTGGCGATCAATGCTGCCCAGTCGCGCTTGCGGGCAGGCCGCAAGGTCCAGCGAAAGAAAGTGACACAGGGACCGGCATTGCCCGGCAAGCTCGCCGATTGCACCTCTACGGATCCGAATCTGACCGAGATCTTTCTCGTCGAGGGGGATTCGGCGGGTGGTTCCGCAAAACAGGCGCGTGACAAGGAGTTCCAGGCCATCATGCCGCTGCGGGGCAAGATCCTGAATACCTGGGAAGTCGATCCTGTCGACATCATGGCGTCCCAGGAAGTGCATGATATCTCTGTTGCCCTGGGGATCGAGCCCGGCAGTGATGACCTCTCGAAGCTGCGCTTTGGCAAGGTCTGCATTCTCGCCGACGCGGATTCCGATGGCCTGCACATTGCAACACTGCTGTGCGCGCTCTTCGTCAGGCACTTTCCGAAACTCGTGAAGGAGGGGCATGTCTATGTCGCGATGCCGCCTCTCTACAGGATCGATGTCGGCAAGCAGGTCTTCTACGCGCTCGACGAGGGCGAGAAGCAGGGTGTGCTCGACCGTATCGCTGCCGAGAAAATGCGTGGCAAGGTGGCCATTCAGCGCTTCAAGGGACTGGGTGAAATGAACCCCAAGCAGCTGCGCGAAACGACAATCCACCCCGATACCCGCCGTCTGGTGCAGCTGACGCTCGATGCAGGTGACGAGACCTACCGCATCATGGACATGCTGCTTGCCCGCAAGCGCGCCGGCGATCGCAAGGACTGGTTGCAGGCAAAAGGTGATCTTGCAGAGGTCTGACCTGGCGGCACTCCGTGGCATGCCACCTCATCAGAAAATAGCCTTTTAGTTATAAATTCTGCTTAGGTCTGAATTGTGGTATAAAATCCGCTTATCTTTTGATTGCGGTTCCGGACAGCAGTATGGCTGATCGACGTTTACAGGTCTTCCACACGGTGGCCAGGTTGCTGAGTTTTACCAAGGCGGCAGAGACCCTCCACATGACACAACCGGCTGTCACCTTCCAGGTGCGACAGCTCGAGGAATATTTCAACACGCGCCTGTTCGACAGGACGCACAACAGGATCAGCCTCACGGACGCGGGCGAACGCGTGTTCGAATATGCGGACAAGATTTTTGACCTTTACGGTCAGATGGAGAATGCCGTCCGCGAAATGACCGGAGAGATCAGCGGGACCCTGACCATCGGGGCCAGCACGACGATTGCCGAGTACATGCTTCCACCCCTGCTTGGCGATTTTAAGGCGGAATACCCGGATGTCAGCATCCATCTCAAGGTCTCGAACTCCGATGGCATCGTTCACATGGTCGAGAACAACACGATCGACCTGGGTGTGATCGAGGCCCCGGTTTCCAACAAGAATCTCGTCGTCGAGGAGTGCCGCAAGGATCAACTCGTTGCCATTGCGGCACCGAATCACCCGCTGGCTTCCAAAAAGGTGGTCAAGCTGGAGGAGCTGATCGAGTACCCTTTCATCTGTCGTGAAGAGGGATCAGGTACACGCGAGGTGGTCTCTGAATATCTTAACCACAGTGATGGCTGCGAGGTTGGTCTCAATATCTCCATGGAGCTCGGCAGTCCCGAGGCGGTGAAAGGTGCCGTCGAGGCAGGCATGGGGGTTTCCATCGTCTCTCGCGCAACCATCCAGAAAGAGTTGCAGCTCGGTACGCTGGTTTCTGTCAGGCTGGATCCGACGCCTGAACGCCCTTTCTCATTCGTCCATCAGAAACAGAAGTTTCGCCTGCGTCTCATGGAGACCCTGCTCGAATTTGCGAGGGATTACTGTGATTCGCATGATAGTAGTGAAACTCCCTGATGCTTACACCGATGATGACAGGAGGAAGCAGTCGCGCCTTGCCGAGCCGCCTTTCTGACATTTACGCGAAACTCGGCGAACAGGAACGCCGCAGCCTGCTCGACTATGCCGAGTTCCTGCTTCAGCGCCAGCAGGATTCCGGCAAGAGCGAGCCGGTCACTGCTCCCGCAGAACCGGAACTGCAGCCCCGGCCGGAGTCCGAGAGCGTCGTTGCCGCGATCAAGCGCCTGACACGCTCCTACCCGATGCTCGAGAAACAGGCGCTCTTCTCCGGGACATCCGAGCTCATGTCCGCGCACCTGTTGCAAGGCAGGGATGCAGAGGAGATCATTGACGAACTCGAGGCGCTTTTTGAGCAGTATTACCGGGAATATGTCGAACGATTCCAACAAGATGCATAAGGATCCGATGACACTCGTGGCGGACTGGTTCCGGCGCACCTTTTCCGATCCCCAGGTCCTTGCACTCACGCTCGCTCTTCTCTTCATCTTTGCCGTCATCATGTTCATGGGAGATATGCTGGCGCCTGTGCTCGCCAGCGCAGTGATTGCCTATCTCCTCGAGGGTATTGTTGTCTGGCTGCAGCGTTTTCACCTGCCGCGCCTGGTCTCCGTGGTGATCGTGTTTGTTTCCTTCATCGTGTTTGTCTCAGCAATCATGTTCGGTCTTCTGCCACAGGTCTCGGTCCAGTTGACCCAGCTCATGCAACAGGTTCCGAGCATGCTCGGAAAAGGGCAGGAGAGTCTGATGCGACTGCCCGCGATGTATCCCGAGCTCATTACCCCCGACCAGATCACCTCGATCATCTCCACCATCAAGACCGAGATCGGCACACTCGGCCAGGCGGTCCTGAGTCTCTCTCTTTCGTCCGTCGTCGGACTCATCACGCTGATGGTCTATTTCATCCTGGTGCCCCTGCTGGTGTTCTTCTTTCTCAAGGACAAGACAAAGATTATCGGCTGGTTCATGCAGTTCTTTCCGGAAGACAGGGGAATCGCCGACGAGGTGTGGACCGAACTCGACGAGCAGATCTCGAATTATGTTCGTGGCAAGTTCTGGGAGATCCTCATTATCGGGAGCGCCAGTTTCGTTGCTTTCAGTATCCTGGGGCTGAACTACGCAGCGCTGCTCGCCGTACTTGTCGGTCTCTCGGTCATCATTCCCTATATCGGTGCGACCGTGGTCACCATTCCTGTGATGGCCGTGGCCTGGTTTCAGTGGGGGTGGAGCAGTGATTTCATCTATCTCGGGATCACCTACCTCGTGATCCAGGCGATTGATGGTAACGTGCTCGTGCCGCTGCTCTTCTCCGAGGTGGTTAATCTACATCCTGTCGCGATCATCGTCGCGATCCTGGTATTCGGCGGACTCTGGGGGTTCTGGGGAGTCTTCTTCGCAATACCGCTTGGCACCCTCGTGAAGGCGGTGCTCACGGCGTGGCCGAGAGCACAAAAGCGGGAGCAGCGGGAAGCGCTTCAGGAAAGTTGACGACAGGGAAGCCGGTTTCCCGGTTCCCTGATTCCTCTCTGCTGCTTGCTTGACCCGCCCGGCCGGTTTGGCCGGGCATCAAAGCTCGTCTGAAGCAAATTCAGCGAGGCGAGAACGTTCTCCACGCATCAGCGTAATGTGGCCTGCATGACGCCAGCTCTTGAATTTGTCGACGACATAGGTCAGGCCGGATGTGGTCTCGGTGAGGTAGGGCGTATCGATCTGTGCAATATTGCCGAGACACACGATCTTGGTCCCGGGTCCTGCACGTGTGATCAGGGTCTTCATCTGCTTGGCCGTGAGATTCTGCGCCTCGTCGAGAATGATGTACTTGTTCAGGAAGGTGCGACCGCGCATGAAGTTCACTGAATGGATGCGGATGCGCGAGCGCAGCAGATCGTCGGTCGCTGCACGTCCCCAGTCACCTCCGCCCTCCGTGCGGTTCAGCACCTCCAGGTTGTCCATGAGCGCACCCATCCAGGGAGTCATCTTCTCTTCCTCGGTACCCGGCAGGAACCCGATGTCCTCGCCGACAGGAACCGTGACGCGGGTCATGATGATTTCGCTGTAGCGGTTCTCGTCGAGCACCTGGGTCAGTCCTGCAGCGAGCGTCAGCAGTGTTTTGCCGGTACCGGCCGCGCCGAGCAGGGTGACGAAGTCGAGCTCCGGGTCCATGAGCATGTTCAGTGCGAAATTCTGTTCGCGATTGCGGGCCATGATTCCCCAGACCGAGTGGTTAGGTGTGCGGTAATCCTGGGCGACCTCGATCATGGCGTCATCGCCGACGCGCTCGCGCACTATCGCCTCGAAGCCGGCCTCCTCCTCGAAATAGAGACACTGGCCGACATGCCACTGCTTGGTGTCCGGTCCCGATACGCGGTAGTAGGTATGGCCTTCCTCCTGCCACGACTCGATATCCTTGCTGTGACTGTCCCAGAAGTCGGGTGGCAGGGCAGTATGCCCCTTGTAGAGCAGGTCCACGTCATCGAGCACCTGGTCGTTGCTGTAGTCCTCGGCGCGCAGGCCGACGACGGCGGCCTTGATCCGAAGATTGATGTCCTTCGAGACAAGCGTGACATCACGCCCCTTGTAGAGTTTCTTCAGCGCCATGGCAGTGCCGAGAATATCGTTGTCAGGCGTATTGCCTGGCAGCGTGTCCGGCAGCTTCTGTGGCAGGATGGTTGTCTGGAAGAAGAGTCGCCCGTGATCACGGACTTCTTCATCCTCGTGCAGTTCATCCGGTAATCCGGCCCATGAGGGCAGGGGGAGGCCGTGTTCTATCTCGTCGTGTGTGGTGTCTGCCATGAGGTCATCCAGAAAGCGGCTGACCTGGCGCACATTCCGGGCAACTTCCGAGGTGCCCTTCTTTCCGCGGTCGAGTTCCTCGAGAACCACCATGGGCAGAAAGATATCGTGTTCCTTGAAACGAAAAATAGAGGTCGGGTCGTGCATCAGGACATTGGTGTCCAGCACGAAAAGTTTTTTATGATCTGTCACGCTTGTTCAGGCCTTGTTGAGTTCCTTGACGGCTTCCAGTACCTCATCGACATGGCCGGGAACCTTGACGCCACGCCACTCTTTCGCAAGTTTTCCGTCCTTGTCGATCAGGAAAGTGCTGCGCTCGATACCGCGTACCTGCTTGCCGTACATGTTCTTCATCTTGATGACATCAAAGAGGTTGCACAGTGCCTCCTCCTTGTCGGAGACGAGGTCAAAGGCGAAGTCCTGTTTTGTCTTGAAATTCTCCTGCGCCTTGAGGCTATCCCTGGATGCGCCGAGGATAGCGCATGACTGGCGCCGGAACTTGTTGATGGCTGCGGTGAAGTCGAGTCCTTCAGTGGTACAGCCCGGTGTGCTGGCCTTCGGATAGAAATAGAGCACGAGTGGCTTGCCGAAGAAGTCCGAGAGCTTGACCAGCTTGTCGCCGGTGATGTGCAGTTCGATGTCGGGGATTTTCTTGCCGGGTTTGACTGTTGTTGTCATGTGTTGCCCTCAGTTTTTTGCGGGTTCGAGAACCGCGTCGAGATTCATGGTATCGCAGAATTGCATGAAGTCGTCACGTAACTCGGAGATCTGGATGTCAGCCGGAACACCGACCTCGAGATTCACGGCAAACATCGGAGTCCCTGTATGCGGAGCTGCGTAACTGGTGGTCGTCAGCTCTTCGATATTGATGTTTCGCTGTGAGAAGAAGTTGGCGAGATGATGCACGATACCGGGATTATCCAGCGCCACGACATCCACGACGTAGGGCAGCAGCTGCTGGTTGCGCGGGCGGATATCGGTTCGGCGAGCAACGATGCTGAGATCGAGCGAAGACTCCAGCTCGGGAATCATCGATTCGAACTTTGCAATCTCGTTCCATGGACCCACGACAAGCATCTGGATGGCGAATTCGCCACCGAGGACAGACATTCTGCTGTCACTGATGTTGAGGTCGTGCTCGAAGATGTAGCGGGTGATCCTGTCGACGATGCCTGGTCTGTCCTGTCCGATGGCGGAGATAACGAGTTGGCTGTTTTTCACAGATTGTTCCATATGAGGTGGAAGTGCCGCCGCGCCTTTACCAGGCCATGCTGGCAGGAGCGGCGGTCATGTCCGAGTTTAAGCGGATTCATCCGGCAGTTCCACAGCCCTGAGAGCTGCGGCAGCGTCCTCGGGGCTGATGGTCGAGACGAACAGGCCCGAACCCAGCTCGAATCCGGTCGGGATCGAGGTGCGCGGGCAAATCTCCAGGTGCCAGTGGTAGCTCTCTTCGCAGTTGTCGTAATCCCTGCCGTGGGGCTTTGAATGCAGGAAGAAGTTGTATTGCGCGCCCCCGATGACATGGTCGAGCCGCTGCATGCTGCGTTTCAGGACCAGTGCGAAATCCTCGAGTTGTTCTTTGGTGACCTGGAGAAAGTCCGCCTGGTGCTCCAGGGGCAGGATGTGCAGCTCCCACTCGTAGCGGCTGGCAAACGGCTTGATGGCGACGAAGTGACGGCCGCGTTCGACAACGTACTGGCCGACATCGATCTTGCGCCGGATTTCACCGGATTCGCGATCATAGATGGTGGCTTCGTAGGTGAGGGCCTCATCGATCAGCGAACAGAAGACACACTGGTTGTACTTGGCATGATATTGCCTGCTGTTGACGACCTCGTCCTCGACATTCTGCGGTACAACGGGGGTTGCAATGATCTGGCTGTGTGTGTGCGGAATACTCGCGCCAGCAGCCGGTCCGAAATTCTTGAATACCAGCACGTACTTCAGGCGTGGATCGCTCTCGTAGAGCTCCTGCATGCGTTGCCTGTAGGTCGAGAAGAGGTTGCGCAGGTGCTCTGCCTCCATCTCGTGTATCGCGATGCCATGCGAGGCATTGTCGATGATCACCTCGTGGCGTCCGTAGCCATCGATAACCTGCTGCAGCCCGAAGGAGATCCCTGTCTGCTGCTTGTCATCGCCAAGCACCGGGAAGAGGTTGGGGACAATGCGGATCTCCCAGTTCTCCGAATCCGGATAAGCCATGATTTCCGGCGGTGTCTTCTCCTCGTTGCCCTTGCAGAAGGGGCAGGTTTCGACATATGAGCGTGTGTCCCGGTCGACCTTCTCCTCGGCCTTCCTGGGGCGCATCCCGCGTGCCGTCGAGACAAGGACGGATTCAGTTGGTACGATTGGATTGATACGGATCTCCCGTACCGACTTTTGTTCATCACTCATGAAGTCATTTATCCTGTTTTTCTGTCACAGCATTGATACCATTTCATACTGCAATACCGGAATCAAAGTGTTCGATGGAGACATAAAAGCAAGCATGGAATCCACTATAAAAGGAAATCGTTCCCGATGATCAAATCACTCTTGACTGTCTGTGTCGGCAATATCTGCCGCAGTCCCATGGCCGAAGGCCTCTTCAGGGAGGTTGCGCGCGAAGCGGGCAGGGATCTGATAGTGCATTCTGCCGGCATCGGCGCACTCGTGGACCATGCGGCCGATCCGATTGCGATCGAACTCATGCAGGAGGCGGGCATCGACATCTCTGCTCACCGTGCACGCCAGATCTCCCCGGAGATTATCGCCGAATCAGAACTGATTCTCGTCATGGAGTCCTGGCAACAACAGGAGGTCGAGCGTCATTATCCCTTCACAAAGGGGCGCGTCTTCACCATCGGGAAGTGGTCCGGGATTACCGTCGACGATCCCTACAAGAAGCCGCGCGATGCCTTCGAGGAGGCGCTGGCCGGGATTCGGCAGGGCGTCAGCGACTGGACACCCTATCTCTAGTGCGGGAGTGGCCCGTTCATCAAGACGGGTGAGCCATGCCGGGTCAGGCGTAGGGATCCGGTTCTCCGGGAGGGCGTTGCTTGAAGCGCTTGTGAAACCAGAAGTAGTCCTCCGGCTGTCTCCTGATCCACTCCTCGAAAATCCGGTTGATGCGCGTGGCATCGGTCAGGTCATCGCCAGAGGGAAAGCCGTCCAGTGCGGGCTGGAATTCCAGGTCGTATCCCTTGCCGTCCTTGCGGCGGAAGATGGCGTAGGGGACAACCGGGGCATGGCTGATTTTCGCCAGCCGTGACGTTGCGGTGTTGGTTGCGGCCATGATGCCCATAAAGGGTGCGAAGAGGGGCTCCCTGGCGATCATATCCTGGTCCGGGGCATACCACACGGCATTGCCGGAGCGCAGGCTGCGCACCATCTGCTTGATGTTGCGCTTGTCGATCGCCATGTCCGAGTGCTTTTGCCGGTTGCGCTTCAGGAGGTACTCCGTCATCGGATTCTCGTTACTGCGATAGACGACATGGAAGGGTGTCTGGAAACCCAGCAAGCGCCCTCCCATCTCGAGCGAGGTGAAATGGGCCGACAGCAGGATGACACCCTTGCCCCTTCCTTTCGCTTCCCGCAGATTCTCGACCCCGGAGACGTGGGCGAGCGGCCTGAGCTGACTGTCACGGGCCCACCAGGCAAGCGCAACCTCGAGTATCCCCTGGCCCGCGGCGTGAATGTGTTCCCTGGCGAGTCTCTCCTGCTCCTCCTCCGTGAGTTCAGGAAAGCACAGGCGGATATTCGTATACAGCACACGTTTGCGATCGGCTCTCAAAAAGAGCCAGATCAGCGACCCGATCCAGCGGCCGACCTGCATGGAGACTTTCCAGGGGAGTTGTGCCATCAGCCACAGGAAGCCTGCAACGAGCCAAAGGGGCCAGTATTTCGGGTGTAGGTGTGGAGGAATCATCTGGTATCGCAGGCAACCGGTATCTGTGCAGTCTCTGATGCCGGGTGAGAAAAATGCCGCCCCGGTATTGAATCTTGTGCCAGTTTTGATAATGTTTGCGTCTTGCCGGAAATTGTAAATCAATTCAGCACGCCATGTATCCCCATTCACATGACATGACAGAAAAGATCGGAACACGATGGTGCTGATACACAGCCGTCGTAGATCTTTTTGTCTGTTATGTGGAGCCCCCGATGACCCCTGATACTTTTTCCTCCCTCGCCGAGCAGGGATACAACCGAATACCCGTCGCGCGCGAAGTGCTGGCCGACCTGGACACACCGCTCAGCGTTTACCTCAAACTTGCGGAAGGTCCTTACTCCTATCTTTTCGAATCTGTTCACGGCGGCGAGAAGTGGGGGCGTTACTCCATTATCGGCTTGCCATCCAGTGCGCGGCTCGAGGTTCGCGGCAGGCAAGTGACCAGGTATCAGGGCGACGAGATCATCGAGCAGCGCGATGTCGAGGACCCGCTTGCCTACATCGAGGAGTGCCAGCAACATTTCAAGGCTGCCGAAATCAGCGGGTTGCCGCGCTTCTCGGGCGGCCTCGTTGGCTACTTCGGTTACGACACCATTCGCTATATCGAGAAGAAACTCGCCAGTTGCCCCAACCCTGACGAGTTGCAGACACCCGATATCCTGCTGATGGTATCCGATGAGCTGGTGGTGTTTGACAACCTGAAGGGACGCATGTTTGTCATCGTGCATGCTGATCCGACGAAGGGAGATACGCTCGATGCTGCCGAGGCTCGCATCAATTCACTGGTCGAGCGCATGAATCATGGCGCTCCCCGCAAGCGGTTTGCCGATACGCGCGAGATCAGTGAGTCCGACTTCACGTCCGGTTTCACGGAAGAGGGGTTCAAGCAGGCCGTGAATCGCATCAAGGACTACATCCTCGACGGCGATTGCATGCAGGTCGTGATCTCCCAGCGCCTGAGCATTCCTTTTCATGCACCACCGCTCGATCTCTACCGTGCATTGCGCGGCCTGAACCCGTCGCCTTACATGTACTTTCTCGATCTCGGGGATTTTCAGATCGTCGGCTCCTCGCCGGAGATCCTGACGCGGCTCGAGGATGGCGTCGTCACGGTGCGGCCCATTGCGGGAACGCGTCGGCGCGGGTACAGCGAGGAGGAGGATCTGGAACTCGAGGCGGAGCTTCTGGCCGATCCGAAAGAAATCGCCGAGCACCTGATGCTGATCGACCTCGGCCGCAACGATGCGGGCCGTGTTGCGAAAATCGGCACTGTCAATCTCACCGAAAAAATGGTCATCGAACGCTATTCGCATGTCATGCATATCGTGTCGAATGTCACCGGCGAGCTGAAAGACGGCATGAACGCGATTGACGTCCTCCGGGCGACCTTTCCTGCCGGCACCGTCTCCGGGGCGCCAAAGATTCGTGCCATGGAGATCATAGACGAGCTTGAACCTGTCAAGCGCGGGATCTATTCAGGTGCCGTTGGTTATCTCGCCTGGAACGGGAATATGGACACGGCGATCGCGATTCGTACCGCCGTCATCAAGGACAAGAATCTGCATATCCAGGCCGGAGCAGGGGTTGTGGCCGATTCCGTACCGGAACTCGAGTGGAAAGAGACCATGAACAAGGGGCGCGCGATCTTTCGTGCCGTGGCAATGGCCGAGGGCGGCCTCGACAAGCTGAAGGAGGGGTGAGCCGATGCTGCTGATGATCGACAACTACGACTCATTTACCTTCAACCTGGTCCAGTATTTCGGCGAACTCGGTGCGGACGTGCGTGTCTACCGCAACGACGAGATCACGATCGATCAAATCGCCGCTCTCCGGCCCGGCTATCTGGTGATCTCGCCGGGGCCCTGTACGCCGCTCGAAGCCGGCGTCTCTGTCGAGGCGATCAGCCATTTCGCAGGCAAGATACCGATCCTTGGCGTTTGCCTCGGCCATCAGTCCATTGGCCAGGCATTCGGTGGCAGGATCGTGCGCGCCGAAGCAGTCATGCACGGCAAGACCTCGCCCGTGTACCATGCCAATTGTGGTGTCTTCACCGGGCTGCCGGATCCCTTCGAGGCCACGCGATACCATTCGCTCGTGATCGAGAAGGAGACGATTCCCGACTGCCTCGAGATCACGGCCTGGACCCGGACCGAAAAGGGGGAGATGCACGAGATCATGGGGGTGCGTCATCGTGAGTTCCCGATCCAGGGAGTGCAGTTCCACCCTGAGTCGATCCTGACGCAGCATGGTCACGACCTGCTCGAGAACTTCCTGAAGCAGACATAACAAGTACCAGATGAGGGCCCGGCATCACCGGGGTATAGCAAGATGGAAATGCCAGACGCGATCAACATGGTCATCAACAAAACCGACCTCGACCAGGAGCAGATGGCCGGGGTAATGCGAACCATCATGACAGGTGGTGCGACCCCGGCACAGATCGGCGGTTTTCTTGTTGGCCTGCGTATGAAGGGTGAAACTGTCAACGAGATAACGGCCGCTGCACGCGTCATGCGGGAACTCGCCGAAAAGGTCGCCAGCTGGCCGGAATATCTCGTTGATACCTGCGGTACGGGCGGTGACGCCTCGGGCACGTTCAATATCTCGACCGCAAGTGCCTTTGTCGCGGCAGGCGCCGGCGCGCGTGTTGCGAAACACGGCAATCGCTCGATCTCCTCCAAATCGGGCAGTGCCGACGTGCTCGAGGCCGCCGGCGTGCAGCTCGATATCACTCCGGGACATGTCAGCCGTTGCCTCGAGGAGGTCGGCATCGGTTTCATGTTCGCACCGGCGCATCATGGAGCCATGAAACACGCCATCGGCCCGCGCAGGGAAATGGGTGTGCGCACCATCTTCAACGTCCTCGGTCCGCTGACGAACCCTGCTGGAGCGCCCAACCAGGTGCTCGGTGTCTTTTCGAAAGAGCTCGTCAAGCCGATGGCGAAGGTGCTCAAAAAACTCGACAGCAACCATGTCATGGTTGTGCACGCGAAAGACGGCCTCGACGAGATCAGTATCAACCGCAAGACCTGGGTCGCTGAACTCAAAAACGGCCACATTCGCGAATACAAGATTCGCCCCGGGGATTTTGGTATGAAGCGCGCCTCTCTCGACGCCATCAGGGCAGACAGCGTCGAGGACAGCCTGCGCATCATCAACGAGGTTCTGGATAACCGCCCGGGCCCGGCACGCGATATCGTTTGCCTCAATGCCGGTGCGGCCATTTACACAGCGGGCGTCGCAGTCTCGCTGGAACAGGGGGTTGCCTTGGCTGCTGATTCCATTGCCAGCGGCAAGGCAAGGGAGAAACTCCGGCAGCTGGTCGAGCTTACCCGGAGTTTCAAGCAGCCCGAATGAACGAGACACCGGATATCCTCAAAAAGATCGTCGCACGCAAGCACGAGGAGATCTCGGCACGCAGCGCCTCGGTGCCCATGGATGATCTGAAAGCCAGGCATAAGCTTGCCGATGCCCCGCGTGGCTTTGCAGATGCCATCCAGGCGAAGATCGATGCCGGAAAGTCAGGCGTCATTGCCGAGATCAAGAGGGCATCGCCCTCCAAAGGCGTGCTGCGCGGGGATTTCCGTCCAGCCGACATTGCGCGCAGCTACGCGGCCAATGGGGCTGCCTGCCTTTCGGTGCTGACCGACATTGATTTTTTCCAGGGTAAAGACGCCTACCTGCAGGAGGCGAGAGCAGCCTGCAGCCTGCCTGTTATCCGCAAGGATTTCATAATCGATCCCTATCAGGTCTACGAGGCGCGCGCGATCAATGCCGACTGTATCCTGCTGATCGTCTCCTGTCTCGAGGAGGCGCAGATGCTGGAACTCAACGACCTTGCGCACGAACTTGGCATGGATGTACTCATCGAGGTGCATGATGCCGCCGAACTGGAACGCGCTCTTGCTGCCAACAACCGTCTCGTGGGCATCAACAATCGCAATCTGCGCACTTTCGAAGTGAGTCTGGAAACCACGCTCTCTCTTCTCGATCGTATTCCGCAGGACCGCATCGTCGTGACCGAGAGTGGCATCCATACGCCGGAAGATGTACGCCTGATGCGCGAACACGATGTCAATGCCTTCCTCGTCGGCGAGGCATTCATGCGCGCCGAGGATCCAGGCATCAAGCTTGCCCAGCTCTTTTCCTGACCGGGGTTCCTACCCGTGCTTGCTCTCTCGATACAGAACCTCGAAAAGACCTACAGGAATGGTCACCATGCCCTCAGGGGGATCAATCTCGATGTCGAAGAGGGGGATTTCTTTGCGCTGCTGGGACCGAACGGTGCTGGCAAGTCGACGGCAATCGGTATCATCTGTTCACTCGTCAACAAGAGTGGCGGACGAGTCGAGGTTTTCGGTGACGACCTCGATATGGATCCGATGGCGGTCAAGCGTCACATCGGGCTGGTGCCGCAGGAGTTCAATTTCAACCAGTGGGAACCGGTCGAGGAGATCCTTATCAACCAGGCCGGTTACCAGAGCATCCCTCGGAGCAGGGCGCGCAAGCGAGCCGACGAGATGCTCATGCTGCTCGATCTGTGGGACAAGCGCCGCAGCCAGGCGCGGGAACTCTCGGGGGGCATGAAACGCCGCATGATGATTGCGCGTGCGCTCATGCATGAGCCGCGGTTGCTGATCCTCGACGAGCCAACAGCCGGCGTGGATATCGAGATTCGCCGTTCCATGTGGGAATTTCTTTCCGAGATCAATACGCGCGGTACGACCATCATCCTCACGACGCACTATCTCGAGGAGGCGGAGAACCTCTGTCGCAATATCGCGATCATCAACGACGGCCGTATCGCGGAGATGAGTACCATGCACAAGTTGCTCTCCCAGCTGCACCAGGAAGTTTACGTACTCAACCTGGATAAACCGCTCCGGGAGCAGCTGCAGGTCGACGGATACGAGATAGTGCAGCGTGACGAGCAGACCCTCGAGGTGCTGGTTAAAAGGGAACATGGCCTCACTGACCTCTTCGCCAGTCTGGCCGGGAAAGGGATCAGGGTCACGAGCATGCGCAACAAGCAGAACCGGCTCGAACAGCTCTTTCTCGAGAAAACAGCGTCGGCAAAAAAAGATGCGTAATGTCAACATCTGGACGCCGTTCCAGACCATTATCATCAAGGAATTCCGGCGCTTTATCCGTATCTGGGGGCAGACTGTCGTACCGCCTGCCGTGACCATGGCACTCTATTTCATCATCTTCGGGCAGCTCATCGGCGAGCGCATCGGTGAGATGGATGGCTTCAAATACATCGACTTCATCGTGCCCGGCCTGATTCTCATGGCGGTCATTACCAACTCCTACGCCAATGTCGTCTCGAGCTTCTTCCAGGCCAAGTACATGCGCAACATCGAGGAGTTGTTGACCAGCCCGGTGCCGAACTGGGTGATCCTGGCCGGTTACGTTGGCGGTGGAGTGGCACGGGGCCTGACAGTCGGGTTGCTCGTGACCCTGGTAGCCATTCTCTTCGCGGATATCAGGATCCACAGCTTCACGGTCTCACTGGCAGTCTTTATCCTTACCTCGATCCTCTTCTCGCTGGCAGGTTTCATTAATGCCGTCTTTGCAAAGAGCTTCGACGATGTCTCCATTGTGCCAACCTTTGTGCTGACACCGCTCACCTATCTCGGGGGTGTCTTCTACTCCATCCAGCTGCTGCCTGAATTCTGGCAAACAGCCTCGCTCGCGAACCCTGTGCTCTACATGGTGAATGCTTTCCGCTATGGATTGCTCGGAGTCTCCGATATCAACCTCGCCCTTGCGCTCGGGATCATCCTGGGATTTATCCTGGTCCTGGGAGGTTTGAGTCTGTATCTGCTCGATCGGGGAATAGGGTTAAGAACCTGATTTTTCTTTTCCTGAGCTTTGGTTATGTGTCGCTTCGCGATGATGGATTTTGATGCGCGCGTCGGCGCACAGACTTTATTTTGATAGCGGTGGGTGCGCCGCAGCACAGGATCTCTTTTTAGTGTTACCGGGTTTTGTGTCGCTTCGCGATGATGGATTTTGATGCGCGCGTCGGCGCGCACCCGAGTGACTTTTGTTCCGGCAAAAGTCACCAAAACCATTCGCTCCGACGCACAACCCTGCGGGTACCCTCGCGTACGCGGTCAAACAGGCGAGACCGTAAACTCACTGCGCTCAGACATACGGCCTCTTGCTTCCTGTTTGCCCTGTGCCGCTCGGTTGCACGTAAGTCGCCGTTGCCTTATTTCCACGATCTTGCTGTAGGAGCCCACACCGTGGGCGATTGATCGCCGAGAAGGCTCGGCTCCTACAGATCAAAGTTCAACAGTCCGAGACTGTTTCCCTTCTGACGCGTCGAGCATCGCAGTCCCTGACAGGAGGCAAGCGAGGCGTGTCTGAGCGCAGCGAGTTGGCGAGCGCCTGTCAGGGACGTGAAGCGCAGAGCAGCCGCAGGCCGCGTTAGCAGGGTGCCCTTTTCTTTGCCATCTTTCTTTTGGGCAAGCAAAAGAAAGATGGGTGCTGCGGCGCACCCGCCGCTTTAAAAATAAGGTCTGCGCGCCGACGCGCGCATCTGATCAGTCCATCGCTGAGCGATTCAGGACCTCAGGGAAGTTCGACCTTGAGAGGGGGCGTCCACTCGGGATCGCGGTGTTCTGCAACAACCTTGGTATAGATACCCCCGCGCACGTTGAAGTCGGCCGTCAGGCGCATGAACCTCGGGCTGGTTGCCTGGACAATATCGGCGAGTATTGCGTTCGTGACGGCTTCGTGGAAAGCGCCCTCTTCACGGAATGACCAGACATAGAGCTTGAGCGACTTGAGTTCGACGCACTTGGTGTCCGGCACATACTCGAGCAGGAGTTCGGCAAAATCTGGTTGCCCTGTCTTGGGGCAGAGGCAGGTGAATTCCGGAATCCGTATGCGGATGGTGTAGTCGATTTCGGGGCGGGGATTGTCGAATGTTTCCAGCGCTTTGCTTGGTTCTGTGGACATGAGTATCTGGATCAGGCGTGTCATGAAAAAAGAGGCCATTATACGTCAAAAGCCTTTCAGGAACCTGTTGACGCGGATTTGAACAGCCCTTTTTCGGGGAGGTATGACAGCTCTTGTCTATGGTTGGAAATCGTGCTGCGGCGATAAAAAATATAACTATTAAAAACAATAAGATAAATTAAATATCAAGAATAATTCGAGCATAGACGAGCTGCCGTTTCTTCAGTATCCTAGCGCCCCATGCGACTAGAAAAAATAAAACTCGCCGGGTTCAAATCCTTCGTCGACCCGACAACTGCTGAATTCCCGACAAACCTTGTCGGTGTCGTGGGTCCAAATGGCTGTGGCAAGTCGAACATCATCGATGCCGTGCGCTGGGTCATGGGCGAGAGCTCAGCCAAGATGTTGCGTGGTGAGTCGATGGCAGATGTCATTTTCAACGGTTCAACCAGCCGCAAGCCTGTCGGCACTGCTTCGATCGAGTTGATCTTCGACAACAGTGACGGCAGTGCGGGCGGACAGTACGCCAGCTACTCCCAGATTTCTGTCAAGCGGCAGGTCAGCCGAGACGGGCAGTCTAACTATTTCCTGAACAATGTCCGTTGCCGGCGCCGCGACATTACGGATCTTTTCCTCGGAACAGGACTTGGTCCGCGCAGCTATTCCATCATCGAGCAGGGCATGATCTCCCGCATCATCGAGGCCAGGCCGGAAGACTTGCGTGTCTATCTCGAGGAGGCAGCCGGAATATCCAAGTACAAGGAACGCCGGCGCGAGACCGAGAACCGGATCAAGCATACGCGCGAAAATCTTGACCGTCTCGAGGACCTGGTCGAAGAGGTCTCCAAGCAACTCAAGCATCTCGAGCGCCAGGCTGCCACGGCCGAGAAATACAAGACCTGGAAGGCCGAGGAGCGTGAACTCAAGGGTGAACTGCTGCTGTTGCGCTGGAAGGCACTTGACGAGGAGATGCAGCATGGCGAGCGCAAGCTGGCCGAACAGGAAAACAGGCTCGAGTCGGCAATCACGACACAGCGTGAACTCGAAGCCGATATCGAGCAGAAGCGTGCGGCGCACACGGATGCCAACGACGAATTCAACAAGGTGCAGGGACGCTATTATGCGCTCGGTTCCGAGATCGCCCGCCTCGAGCAGTCCATTCAATACGCGCGTGAGACACGTCAGAAACAGCAGGATGACCTTCAGCAGATCGAGACGAGCTTCTCCCAGATCAGCAAGGAGCTGACGGATGACGAGAAGCGTTTGCTGGAGATCACGGAAACGCTCGAACAGCAATTACCCGAGCTCGAGCAGGCACGCGAAGTCGAACACCAGGTGCTCGAGCAGCTCGCACAGGCGGAACAGGCCTACCAGGAGTGGCAGGTTGATTGGGATACCTTCAACCAGCAGGCGAACAAACCGGCACAGGAAGCCCAGGTCGAGCGCACACGCATCAATCATCTCGAGGAGCAGGAGCAGCAGTTACTCAGACGGATCCGGCAGAACAGGGAGGAGAGCGAACGGTTGCATCAGCCCGAGCTGGAAAACGAGATAAGCGTGCTCGAGCAGCAGGAATCGGAGAAGGCGGCCAGCGCCGACCAGTTGCAGGCTGCGCTCGATGAAACCCGCCAGCAGATCACTTTACAGCGAGAACAGCAGACGGAGACTGGCAGCCGCCTCGACGGGTTGCGTGGACAACTGCAGAGTTGCGCTGGTCGGCTCTCGTCGCTCGAGGCGTTACAGCAGGCGGCCATGTCGGAGGACGAGCAGAGCCAGCAGTGGCTCGACAGTCACGGCCTCGGGAATGCCAGGCGTCTGGCCGAACAGATCGATGTCGACCATGCGTGGCGCGATGCACTGGAAACAGTGCTTGGTCATCACCTTCAGGCAGTCTGCGTCGAGGGACTCGAGGATTTCCAGGCGATTATCGCGACCCTCGAGGAGGGAGTCGTTGAGCTGATCTCCCCGGCTGACAATACGATTGCCGTTCCGCAGGATAGCCTCTTGCACAAGGTGAGCAGCAGCCTGGACCTGACCGGGCTTCTCGGCAATGTACGCATCGCAGAGTCACTGGGTGAGGCCATGTCCCGCAGGCGCTCGCTCGCGAGTGGGGAGTCGCTGATCACCCGGGAGGGTATATGGGTCGGCCGCAACTGGGTTCGCTTCGGCACGGAGCAGGGCGCCCAGCATGGTGTGCTTGAGCGCCAGGAAGAGATTCGTCGACTCACAGCCAGCAAGGGGCAGGTCGAGGAACAGGTCGAGGAACAGCAGGTGCAACTCGAGGAGGCTCGAGAGCGATTGCGCCAGAGTGAGCAGCAGCGTGAAGAACGCCAGCAGGCATTCAACGAGCTGAACCGCGAGCTTTCCGATATCCGTTCACGTCTCAGTGGCAAGCGTACACGCAACGAACATCTCAGGAACCGGCTCGAGACACTTGAAAAGGAGCGCGCAGAACTCGAACAGCAGATCGAGACCGGGAAATCCTCTGCGGAGGCTTCACGACTCAAGCTGCACGAGGCGCTTGGTGTCAGTGAGACCATGGACAGTCGCCGTTCCGAACTCGAGCGGCACAGGGACGAGTTGCGTGACAGGGTCCAGGCCAGTCGCCAGGAGTCCCAGGCCAGACGGCAGGCCTACCATGAACTCGCGCTGAGGACGGAAGCCCTGCGTTCACAGCAGGAAGCCCTGAGCCAGGGGCAGCAGCGCATGAAGGCGCAACTTGAGCAGATGACGGCCCGCCGCTCAGCGCTCAGGGAGCAGCTCGAGGGCAGCAACGAGCCGCTGCAGCAGCAACAGGAGACACTGGAGAACCAGTTGCAGTCGCGTCTCGTCATCGAGAATGAGCTTTCTGATGCTCGCAAGGCGCTCGAGACAATTGACAGCGAACTGCGTGCGAAAGAACAGCAACGCCACAAGGTCGAACAGGGAGTGCAGGAAGAACGCTCTTCCCTGGACAAGCTGCGCATGCAACGTCAGGAGCTTGTCGTGCGCGCCCGGACACTCGAGGAGCAGATGCGCGAAGCCTCCTACGATCGCAGCGACCTCGAGGAGAAGTTGCCAGAGGAGGCGAATCTCGATGAGTGGCAACAGAAAGTCGAGACGATCGGTACGCGCATCCAGCGGCTGGGCCCGATCAACCTTGCGGCGATCGAGGAGTTCAAGGAACAATCCGAGCGCATGGAGTACCTGCAGAAGCAGCATGATGACGTCATCAGTGCGCTGGAGACACTGGAGGATGCAATCCGCAAGATCGATCGCGAGACGCGCACGCGTTTCAAGGACACCTTTGAGATGGTCAACAGCGGCTTCAAGGAGTTGTTCCCGATCCTCTTCGGCGGCGGCCAGGCTGTTCTCGAATTGACGGGTGAAGATCTGCTGGACACAGGTGTCAGTGTCATGGCGCGGCCCCCCGGCAAGCGCAACTCGAGCATCCACCTGTTATCCGGCGGAGAGAAGGCTCTCACTGCCGTGGCGCTGGTCTTTGCGATCTTCCGACTCAACCCGGCACCATTCTGCATGCTCGACGAGGTCGATGCGCCGCTCGATGATGCCAACGTCGGCCGTTTCTGCGACATGGTCCGGCACATGTCGGAAACCGTACAATTTATCTTCATCACTCATAACAAGATTACGATGGAACTGGCGAACCAGCTGCAGGGTGTTACCATGCATGAACCGGGCGTTTCGCGCCTGGTATCTGTCGACGTGGAGGAGGCGGCCCAGATGGCTGCCATGTAGCAGACTCGTAGAGGATCGAGATGACTTCCGGTGAATTACGGCTCCTGATACTGGTTCTTGGACTGCTCTTCATCGCAGCAGTCTACCTGTGGGAACGTCACAAGCGGACCCGTCCGGCTGCCCACAAGAAGCGCGAACACAGCGAGGCATTCGATGACCCGGATTCACTCACTGACCAGATCAACGAGCTCGACGAACTGGTCACCAGTCGCGAGAAAAGCATTCCCTACATCCAGGCAGCAACACCGCATTTCGAGGAGCGCCCTGATCAGCAGCCTGAACCTGTGCTCTTCGTCGAGGATGACCTGGAGCCGGAACCGGATCCGCACAGCCGGCAGCGCAACGACACCATCCTGATTATCAGTGTCGCTTCCAACAAGAAATATTTCAGTGGCGATGCCATCATGAGCGCGATGCGTTCACTGAACCTCGTTCCGGGGCCGATGGATGTCTTCTACCGCTACGATGAACACCAGGAAAACATTCTCTTCACAGTTGCCAGCATGGTCGAGCCCGGCACCTTCCCGATCCAGGATATGTCGCGTTTCACGACATCCGGCCTGACGCTCTTTGGCCGACTTCCGTCCGTGAGGACCGGCAGTGAAATCCTCGAGGACATGTATGAAACGGCCCAGCAGCTCGCTGCACAGCTGGACGGCAAGCTTCTTGACAGCCAGCACCAGCCGCTATCGGAAGAGATATTCACTGACATGCAGAACCTGGCGAATTCCTATGCGGCCCAGACGGCATGAGCCAGGCCGGCGGTGTTGAGCGCAGGATCGAGGAACTGCGCGAGCAGATTCGTCTGCACAATTATCACTACTATGTCCTCGATGCGCCGCTGATTCCCGATGCGGAATACGACCGCCTTTTTCGTGAGCTCCAGCAGCTCGAGCAAGAGCATCCCGAATTCATCACCGAAGACTCACCGACACGCCGGGTCGGCGACCAGCCGTTGCCGGGCTTCGAGGAAGTGCGTCACGCGGTGCGCATGCTATCCCTCGAGAATGTCTTCAGTGAAGAGGAACTCGCAGATTTCGACCGCCGTGTACGCGAGAGACTCGGCACTGACATGCCGGTCGTCTACACGGCCGAGCCGAAGCTCGATGGTCTCGCCATCAGCTTGCGTTATGAAAACGGGAGGCTTGTCCAGGGCGCCACGCGCGGTGACGGCGAGCGGGGCGAGGACGTTACCAGTAATGTTCGCACTATCGAGGCCATCCCCCTCAGGCTTTTGGGGAAGCAGTATCCGGCCTTGCTCGAGGTACGTGGCGAGGTATTCATGCCAAAAGCGGGTTTCGAGAAGCTCAATGCCGAGGCACGCAAGGCAGGAGACAAGACTTTCGCCAACCCGCGCAATGCCGCTGCGGGCAGTTTGCGCCAGCTTGACCCCCGGCTCACTGCAAAACGTCCGCTTTCATTCTACGCCTATGGTCTTGGCGAGACTGACGAGGCGTTTGCCGATAGTCACGCGGCAGCGATGCAGCAACTCAGGCAAATCGGCATACCGGTATCGCCCGAACTGAAACGTCTCGAAGGCATCGGGCAGTGCCTCGAGTATTACGCCAATATTCTTGCGCGACGTGACAGCCTGCCATATGAGATCGATGGTGTTGTCTACAAGGTTGACAGCCTTGCGCAACAGTCCAGACTCGGCTTCGTCAGTCGCGCGCCGCGCTGGGCCGTGGCACACAAGTTCCCGGCCCAGGAGGAACTGACGGTTGTCGAGGATATCGAGTTCCAGGTCGGCCGCACGGGTGCTGTCACACCTGTTGCGCGACTCAAGCCTGTCACTGTTGCCGGCGTCACTGTCAGTAATGCGACCTTGCACAACATGGATGAGATCGAACGCAAGGATGTGCGTGTCGGCGATACTGTTATCATCCGACGT
>JASFFK010000004.1:0-21004 GCA_050124335.1 Chromatiales bacterium
GGACAATTTCATACCCCGGGACAGGACAAGCGCTGTGCCTGGTGTGCGGCAATGCTTCTCAGAAAAGCGTCGCGCTGAGTTCGTTGATTGCTGCGAGCATATCCTCGTCGTCCGTCAGTGCCTGTGAGATGCAGGTTTCACACGCAACCACGGGATCGACACCATCACGCATGAGCTTGGCTGCATGCACCAGAAGGCGTGTCGAGGCACCCTCGTCGAGACCCTGCCCCTTTAGGTTGCGGGTCATGTGGGCGAACTTGACAAGCTGCGCCGCACTCGTGTTGTCGATGCCGGACTCCTTCTCGATGATGGTCTGCTCGAGATCGGCACCGGGATAGTCAAACTCGAGTGCAACAAAGCGCTGACGGGTCGACTGTTTCAGGTCCTTGAGCACGCTCTGGTAGCCGGGGTTGTAGGACATCGCGAGGCAGAAATTGGGCGTCGCCCGCAACACCTCGCCAAGCTTCTCGATCGGCAGTTCACGACGGTCATCGGCAAGCGGGTGGATGACCACGGTGGTGTCCTTGCGCGCCTCGACAACTTCGTCGAGGTAGCAGATAGCACCATGCCGCACAGCGCGCGCAAGCGGCCCGTCGATCCATGTCGTCTCTCCGCCCTTGACGAGGTAACGCCCTACCAGGTCGGAAGCCGTCAGGTCATCGTGGCAGGAAACAGTGATCAGCGGCCGGCCGAGGCGCCAGGCCATGTGCTCCATGAAGCGAGTTTTGCCACAGCCCGTTGGTCCCTTCAGCAGTACCGGCAAACCGTTTCGATAGGCGGAGTCGAAGACCTTGATCTCCTGGCCAACCGGCTCGTAGTAGGGCTCATCCTCGATCATGGCGGACTGCAGTGCCGCGGCGGCTTCGTTCATCGTTTATCCGGAGTCAACAACATCAGGACCAATCTTAACCCAGGCGGGAAGTGGGCAGAACAGGAAAAAGCGCCTGAATCAGACGCGAATCACTGGATCGGCGGTTGACACCACCTGGAAAAAAGGCTGTCATGTCTCTCCGAGAGCAATACAGGCTTCCATCCTTGTCCGACATACCGTTAGGCATCCTCTTCACACTGCTGATCTTTCTGCTGATGTGCTCGGCTTTTTTCTCGAGCTCCGAAACATCGCTCATGATGCTGAACCGCTACCGGCTGAAGCATCTCGCCAAGGAGGGGCACAAGGGAGCCGGCAGAGCCCTCAAGCTGCTGGAAAAGCCTGAACGCCTCATCGGCCTGATTCTGCTCGGCAACAACTTCGTCAATATCTTCGCTTCCGCCATCGCGACCATTATCGCGCTGAGGCTTGGCGGCGAAGCCGCGATCGCGGTGGCGACAGGAATCCTGACCTTTGTCGTGCTGATCTATGCAGAGGTCATACCCAAGACCTTCGCGGCCATGCACCCGGAGCGTATCGCCTACCCGGCTGCAGCCGTCTATACCGTACTCCTGAAGCTGCTGTTTCCCGTCGTCTGGATCGTCAACCATGTGACCAGCTTGCACCTGCGACTCATCGGCGTGAAAAGCGGCGGTAACGGTGACCAGTCCCTGAGCCAGGACGAACTGCGCACTGTCGTCAACGAGGCAACGGCACTCATTCCGCAACGGCATCGCCAGATGCTGATCGGCCTGCTCGATCTCGAGAAGACGACGGTTGAGGACATCATGATTCCGCGCAACGATGTATCCGGCATTGACCTGCAGGACCCTCTCGACGATATCGAGGATTATCTCGAAAACACCCATTTCACCCGCCTGCTGGTCTTCGATGGCAGCCTCGACAATATCGTCGGGCAGATCCACACACGGCGACTGCTTCGCATGGCGATGCGTCACGAGATCACCAAGGAGCGCATCATGGAACAGGTCAAGCCGCCCTACTACATTCCCGAGGGAACCTCGCTGAACAAGCTCATCAACAATTTCCAGCGCGACCGGCGCCGTATCGGCCTGGTCGTAGACGAGTACGGAGATCTCCAGGGACTCGTGACCTTCGGGAATATCATCGAGCAGATTGTCGGGGAGTTCACAACCAACCCCACGGCATCGATCAGTGATGTCAACGAGCAGGAAGACGGCAGTTTTCTCGTCAAGGGAAATGTGAACCTGCGCGAACTCGTCAGGCTCACCGGCTGGAAACTGCCGACCGATGGACCCAAGACCCTCAACGGGCTCATCCTCGAACACATGGAATCGATCCCCGAACCCAACACAAGCCTGTTGCTGGCAGGTTATCCCGTGGAAATTCTCCAGACCGGGGACAACATGGTGAAAGTCGTCAGGTTCCTGCCCAAGCTCAGGAAGAAACAGAAACGATAACTGCCCGGCGAAAGCGCACGACTGCAGGCGCCCGTCACTTTTACAGCCTTTTTACAATCTCTTTACCTCGATCTGACCATCATTAACTGGCCCTGGCCGAGAATCAGGTTGCCTCCTGGAAAATTCGCAAGCGTCTTGATCCGGGGCAGTCAGCAACACACAATGCAGTCGAGGCAGCACGATGAAACAACATTCCTTCACACTCCTTATCACTCTCTTTCTGACGAGCCTGCTGGCACTGCCTGCACAGGCAAGACAGATCGAACTCAGCGCGGAACTCGGCACGCCTGTCGTGGAAGCGGGTCGCGCGCACAAGACCTTTCTGAAGATTTCCCTGACAGGTTTCGAGTTAAGCGGGCTCAAGGAGAGGACGCCGGCCAACGTCGCCCTTGTTCTCGATGAATCCGGCTCCATGACGGGAGAGAAGCTCGAAGAGGCAAAAGAGGCGGCATTGCTGGCCGTCGACCTGCTGAACGGGGACGACATTCTCTCGATCATCAGTTACGACTCGCACGTCAAGGTACTGGTACCGGCAACCCGCGTTGCGGACAAGTCGGACATCAGGCGCGCTATCAGGGCCATGAAAGCAGGTGGACAAACCGCGCTATTTGCGGGCGTGAGCAAGGGCGCAAGAGAGATTCGCAAGTTCATCGACAAGGAGCGTGTCAATCGCATCATCCTGCTCTCGGACGGACAGGCCAATGTCGGCCCCAGCACGACCACAGAACTTGGCGAACTGGGCATGTCTCTCGGCAAGGAGGGTATCAGTGTCACGACCATCGGGCTCGGTGCAGGCTATAACGAGGACCTGATGGCTAATCTCGCGGGATACAGCGATGGCAACCACGCCTTCGTCGAAAACCCGGAAGACCTCGTGAAGATCTTCAACTATGAATTCGGGGATGTACTCTCTGTCGTCGCGCAGGATCTGCTCATTCGCATCGAGTTCGAGGATGGCATCCTGCCATTGCGCATCCTTGGCCGCAACGGAGAGATCATCGGTCGGGAAGTAACGACACGCATGAACCAGCTTTACAGCGATCAGGAAAAATATGTCCTGCTCGAGGTTGAGGTTCCGGAAGGAACGGCTGACCAGACGCGCGATCTCGCGAGTGTCACGGTCAGTTACCAGAACATGGCGAACCGGCAGCAGGAAGATGTCCACGACAAGGTCACTGTCAGGTACTCCACCTCTGGCGACGATGTCGCAAAGTCACGCAACCGCGAAGTAGTCACCACGGCGACGAAGCAGGTGGCCAACGAGATGAGCAAGCAGGCCCTCAAGCTGCGTGACGAAGGCAAGCGCGAGGAAGCACAAAGCCTGCTCAACTCGAGCGCTGATTTCGTCCGCTCCCAGGGCGCAATCCTCGGCGGCGAGGAGAAGGAAGAACTCGAGGCATTCAGCGCGGAGGTGGAATCCGATGCCGACGCCATCACACTCGACAAGGAGTGGGACAGGACACGCAAGGCCATCAGGGCAAAACAGTATCGTCAGGACACGCAACAGAATTACTGATCCAGCGATCCTTTACACCGGCCGGGGCGGAGTCGAACAGGCTCCGCTCCTTTTATCCCTGTTTATGCGTGATACGAATCCGGGTAATCTCATCGAATGAAGAAACGTCATGCCAACCTGCTTCTGCTCATTGCCCTGGTCGTACTGCCCATGGCGCTGCTCGGCTGGCAGGCATGGCGCCTGCTTACCAGTGAGCGTGATGTGCAGCAGGCGCGTTATGACCAGCTCGTCGAGGCACGCCTGCAACAGGTTGACCTGACGATCCAGCGTTATCTTGAATCCCTCGCGAGTGACTGGCAGCAAAGACTGCCAGCCTGGTCTCTCGAACCGCGCGAAGTGCGGAAAAGACTCGCCGATGAAATCCGTGTCAGGCACCTTTTCCTGCTCGGCCCGGACAACCGGCGTCTCTTCCCGGAAGATCCGCTCTCCAGCGACGAGCAGGCTTTTGTTGGACGCCTGGAGGCCATCTGGCGCGACCCATCCTTGTTGCAGGGCAACCGCCCGGCCAGCGAATCCGACACGGTGGCTTCCCGCGCGCCCGCCCTGTCGAATGTCTTCCGCAAAAGCGCACGTGAGTCGGCCGGGATAGCGTCGGAATCAGGCTGGTACATGTGGCACTGGGGTGCAGGGACCCGCCTGATCTTCTGGTGGAAGTCGCCCGGCGGCGAGACCCTCGGACTGGCGCTTGAACCCGCTCGGCTCAAGTCGGACCTGATCGGAATCCTGCCGGAGGATGGTGCAGCTGATTTCAGCATCCGCCTGCGAGATGCCGCCGGACAGGAGATCTATCGCTGGGGAAGCTATGAGCCGGAACCCGGGGAGCAGTACCACCAGTACCCGCTCAGTTATCCGCTGTCGAGCTGGGCTCTCGAGTATGCGGGTACACCGCCGACGGCTGCAGCGGCAGGCTTTGGACTGCTGTTGCTGCTGGCATCGCTCGGACTGGTGCTGATCGGGCTGGCCCTCTATCTCTACCGCGAACAGACTCGCGAACTCAGGGAAGCAGCGCGGAAGGTGGAATTCGTCGGCCAGGTCTCGCATGAACTCAAGACCCCGCTGACCAACATCCGCATGTATGCCGAACTCCTCGATGAACAGCTCGAGGATGACCCCCGGCAGCGCAATTATCTCGGCATCATCATCAGCGAGAGCCAGCGGCTTGGCAGGCTGATTGGCAATGTTCTCACCTTCTCACGGACACCAACGCTGCATCTCACCGAGGTGGATATCGACGGGCTTGTGCGCCAGACACTCGACCATTTTCTCCCGGGCTTTGGTGCACGCGGGCTCGAGGTTCGCAGCGATCTGCAGGCAGGCATCAGCATCAAGAGTGATGCGGACATGCTGGAGCAGATCCTCAACAATCTCCTGAGCAATGTCGAGAAGTATGCATCGGGCGGCGGTGCTGTCGATGTCGCAACGCAAATTGCAGACGGGCAGCTGCTGGTCAGTGTCCGAGATCATGGCGCCGGTATTCCTGCGGCTGAACGCAGGAAAATCTTCGAGCCCTTTTACCGTATCGACAACAGCCTGACAGAGGGTGTATCCGGAACCGGCATCGGATTGACCATTGCCAGGCAGCAGGCCGGCAGGCTCGGTGGTGAACTGGTTGTCAGTGATGCCCGTCCTGGAGCCTGTTTCACGCTGAAGCTGCCACTGGATCGAGGAGAGACAGCATGAAAATCCTGATCGCTGAGGATGATCCCAATATTCTCGCAGGCCTCGGAGAGCTGCTCGCAAACGAGGGATACGATACTCTCCTTGCGGAGGACGGTCTCCGGGCCATGGAAGCGTTCAGGAGAGACAGGCCGGACTTCGTTCTGCTGGACATCATGATGCCCGGACTGGATGGCTACAGCGTCTGCCGCGAGATTCGCACAGTCGATCAGCGGGTTCCCGTGATCTTCCTTAGCGCAAAGAGCGAGGAAATCGATCGCGTCCTCGGCCTCGAACTCGGCGCTGACGACTATATCACCAAGCCTTTCGGTACCCGCGAGGTCGTGGCGAGAATCCGCGCCATCACGCGGCGTTTGCTCAAGAGTGACGAAAGCGTGGATGCACAAAGTTTCATGTTCGGTGACCTTCAGGTGTATCCGAACGAGCTTCGTGCCCGGCGTGGAGAGGATCCGGTCGATCTGAGCCTCAGGGAAATCCGCATTCTCGAGCTCTTCAACCGCCACCGTGGTGAAGTCGTGACACGCGACCAGCTCTTCGACCACGCCTGGGGATACAAGCACATGCCGAACAGCCGCACCCTGGACCAGCATATCTCGAAACTGCGCAAGCGTATCGAGACCGACCCGGCGAACCCGAGTCTGATCACCACGGTTTACGGCGCAGGATACCGATACGATGGCTGAAACGGGGAAAGGCGTGATTCATCCATGAGGACTTGATTTTCCCGCCGGCATTCCGCATATACTGCCTGAGTTCATATCCACAGAAGATAACCGCACATGTTGAGAATCGGACTGTTTCTGGCAACAAACATCGCGATCATGGCGCTGATTGCCATCATCTTCCAGCTGCTCGGCCTTGAAGGCATTCTGGCCGAGAACAATGTCGACCTGAACCTGCAGGCGCTGCTCGTTCTCTCCGGTGTCATCGGTTTTGGCGGCTCGATCATTTCACTGCTCATGTCGAAATGGCTCGCGAAGAAAACCATGGGGGTGCATCTGATCGAGTCCCCGTCCAATGAAATCGAAAGCTGGCTCGTCGGCACCGTACAGCGCCAGGCACAGCAGGCGGGAATCGGCATGCCAGAGGTCGGCATCTTCGATTCACCAAGCCCGAATGCCTTTGCAACCGGTGCGAACAGGAACAGCGCGCTTGTCGCTGTGAGTACGGGCCTGCTGCAATCGATGAACCGCCAGGAAGTGGAAGCCGTTCTCGGACACGAGGTCAGCCACGTCTCCAATGGCGACATGGTCACCATGACCCTCATCCAGGGTGTCGTGAATACCTTCGTCGTGTTCTTCTCTCGAATCGTGGGCCACTTTATCGACCGCGTCGTCTTCAAAACCGAGCGCGGCTATGGCCCGGGCTATTACATCGGCTCCATCGTCGCGCAGATCCTTTTTGGCCTGCTCGCGAACATCATCGTTGCCTGGTTCTCGCGGCGGCGTGAATTCCGGGCCGATGCAGGCGGGGCCAACCTCTCGAGCAAGCGCCAGATGGCAGACGCCCTGCGTGCGCTGCAGCGCGTACACGAGCCGGAACCCCTGCCCAACGAAATGGCGGCCTTCGGTATCAACGGCGGACTGAAAAGTCTCTTCAGCACGCATCCGCCTCTCGAGGAACGTATTGCTGCCCTGGAAGGGCGCCATTGAGTGATCTCTCCCTTGCCGATGTGATCCACCCCCTCGAGTGGCTCACATCGGCAGCCTCTGCAATACCTCCCCGCCACGGGAAAATCCGCCTCTGGTATCTCGACCAGTCACAGATCCCGCTGCACGCAGAGTGGCTCACTGATGAGGAACTCGCACGCACAGAGCGAATGACCGCCAGTCGACGTGATGAATTCGTCTCCGGGCGCAATGCGTTACGCAGCATCCTGGGCTGCTTTCTGGACATCGCGCCGCGAGAGGTGAGAATCCGGCTTTCAGGGAGCGGCAAGCCCTGCCTTGAAAACGATGCCATTGCGTTCAGCTTTTCCCACTGCCGGGGAAAACTGCTCATGGCTTTCGCGACAGACCCGCTCGGTGCCGATCTCGAACTGGCAGAGCCCAGGCCCAATCTTATGCGTATCGCAGGCCGTCTTTTCGACCGGCGCTGTTGCGAGCAGATTGAAGCGGCTGGCAATGAAGAGGAACGCAGGAACATCTTCTACCAGTACTGGGCAGCCCACGAGGCCGTCCAGAAGATCCGGGGTGACGGCATCTTCGGCGAGCGCCATCTCCCCTCCTTCGTCGCCAGTTTCACGTTGCACGGTTTCCGGGGCGCCGTGGCAACCTCCATCGAGTCACCTGAAATCCTCATGCACGAGGAGTTGCCTGCTCTTTGAGCTGTGAGATCGCCCGCAGTGCGGGCTCCTGCGGACAGGCCCCCTGATCGTGAAATGAATCGTGGGAGCCGAGCCCTCTCGGCGAATGATGCCCGCATGACGCGGTGTCGGAGATTATTTTCCGAAGGAAAATGATCTCTGATACCTTTGAGCCGGTCCGGTATCAGAGACTATTTTCGTCACCGAAAATAGTCTCCGACACCTGGGCACATGACATCGCTGCACCCTGCATTGCAGGGTTCCCAACGATGCCTTTGAGGACATCCCGCTCCTAATCCCGTATCATCGCGACAATTTTTCCGGATTGTCCCGACGATGGATCTCTTTCAAATCATCCTGCTGGCCCTGATACAGGGGCTCACGGAGTTTCTGCCCATCTCCAGCTCAGCGCACCTGGCGCTGACGCCCGTCATCATGGGCGTCGAGGACCAGGGGCTGGCTTTCGACATTGCGGTCCATCTCGGCTCGCTGCTGGCGGTCATCCTCTACTTTCGCAAGGAGCTGTCGCGCGTGACAGCCGACACCGCCGGCCATTACCTCCTGCGCCGGGAGCCGACGCAATACAGCAAGCTCGGCATGGCAATCATCATCGCCACCCTGCCGATCATTCTCTTTGGCGGGCTCAAGACCCTGCTGGACATCGAGTTCCGCAGCCCGGTGCTGATCGCCTGGATGAGCATCCTGTTCGGCCTGCTGCTCTGGTGGGCAGACACCAAACCGCGGCGCTACCGGGAAATGGAGGACATCGGTTTTCGCGACGCCCTGATCATCGGGCTCTTCCAGGTACTCGCAATCCTTCCCGGAACCTCCCGTTCAGGCATCACCATGACCGCGGCCCTGATGCTTGGCTTTACGCGGACAGCCGCGTCGCATTTTTCCTTCCTGCTCGCAGTCCCGACGATCCTGATGTCGGCTGCTGTCGTAGTTCTGGACATCATCAAGGCAGGCGAGAAGCTGGACACGACAGCGATGCTCATCGGTGCGGTTTTCTCCTTTGTTTTCGCCTACCTGGCGATTCACTGGTTTCTGAAGCTGGTTGAACGCACAGGCATGCTGCCCTATATCATCTACAGGGTACTGCTAGGTGTTATCCTTCTCTATATTTTCCTGTAGAAGCCAGCCGCAGGTTCGAGAGATGTCAGAATCAATCAGCGCAGAAAATTACGATCCTTCAGAAGTCCGTAAATTCGAGGAACTCGCCTCGCGCTGGTGGGACCCGCACAGCGAATTCAAGCCACTGCACGATATCAACCCGCTACGGCTTCAATACATCGATGACCAGGTCGGACTCGACGGCAAGCGTATCCTCGACGTCGGTTGTGGCGGTGGAATCCTGTCGGAGTCGATGGCAGAGCGTGGTGCTGATGTCACGGGAATCGACGCCGGTGAAGCCCCCCTGGAGGTCGCCAGGCTGCACCTGCTGGAATCCGGTCTCGATGTGCACTACGAGCGCATCATGGTGGAAGAGCTGGCCAGTCAGCAGCCCGGAAGCTTCGATGCCGTGACCTGCATGGAACTGCTCGAACATGTCCCGGATCCGTCATCGGTCATCCGCGCCTGTTACCAGCTCGTGAAACCCGGCGGCAAGGTGTTCTTCTCGACACTGAATCGCAATCCCAAATCCTATCTGTTCGCCATCATCGGTGCAGAATACGTGATGAACATGCTGCCGAAAGGGACGCATGACTTCTCGAAGTTCATCCGTCCCTCGGAACTCGACGGCTGGATCAGGGAAGCGGGTCTCAAGACGATCGATATCACCGGCATGACCTATAACCCGCTGACGGCGACCTACAAGCTCGTTAAGCACGACGTCTCGGTCAACTATCTCGTCACCACGATCAAGGATGTCTGAAGACCGGTCATCGCAGATCGGCGGCCTGCTGTTCGACCTCGACGGCACTTTCGCCGATACGGCTCCCGATCTCGCCTTCGCCCTGAATGAGACCCTCAGGGCCTGGAACAGGCCGGAACTGCCCTATTCGCAGATCCGACCTGTCGTCTCGCACGGGGGCATCGCCCTCATTCGTCTTGGTTTCGGCATGGAACCCGGTGACGAGGGCTTCGAGGATCGCCGACAGTTTCTTCTCGATGTCTACAAAAACAATCTCTGCCGGCACACGACCCTGTTCGATGGCATGAGCGAACTGCTCGACAACCTCGAGCAGCGCGCAATACCCTGGGGCATCGTCACCAACAAGCCCGCCTGGCTGACAGATCCGCTGATGGAAGCCATGCGCTTCACGCAACGCACCAACTGTATTGTCAGCGGCGATTCCTGCGATCACAGCAAACCACATCCGCAACCGATGCTGCATGCAGCGAGCCTGATCAGGACTGATCCGGGTGCCTGCCTCTACCTCGGCGATGCGCGTCGCGATATCGAGGCCGGCAAGGCCGCCGGGATGAAGACCGCCGCTGCCGCCTATGGCTATATCGAGCCCCATGACCCGGCAGAGAGCTGGGATGCCGACTGGCTCATCACGCACCCGCTCGAGCTTCTGGCCATCCTGCACTCTGCCGCCTGAGTCCTGTGCAAAACGAGTTCAGCTTCCCGAATATCGCGACACCCCAGGGATCGAGCGCCTATTACCTCGTGCGCTTCTCACCGGCACAACTTCGCGAACGCCAGGCCGTGCTTTTTGCCTGGCGGCGCGAACTGCAACGACTGATCAGCAGCAGCGACCCCGGAGTCGCCCGTCTCAAGCTCGATTACTGGCGCAATGAACTGCATGCGGAGAAACTCGGCAACAGCCGCCATCCGCTTGCACAGATGATCGGAAAGCACCTGGAGGACCAGGCTGGCCAGATGATCGAGCATGCGAATATCGTTGAACGCGATATCCTCGCTGGCCAGAGCCGGGACTGGAACCAGGTGCTGGATCGATGCGAAGCCCTCGGAGGCTCCTTTGCATCGCTTCTGCTGTCACCCTATCCGGTATCGGAGAATCAAAAATCCCAGGCTCGCCGCATCGGGCTCATCGACGAGGCGACGCGCCAGTTGCAACGGATCGGTCGCAGGGAGTATCAGCAACGCTTTCCCTCTCTCGGAATCGGCGACCAGGCAGAGCGGATCGCGACATGGGTCGAGGAATTGCAGGAACTTGCCGAGGCCGCCGGACGTGAGTTGCCACCCGGACCCGCTGCAGCGCAACTGGCCATCGCGACAGCGCTGCTCGATACTTTCAGGCAGGAACCGGGCCTGCTGTTCGAGGCGTCCGTCGACATTACTCCCGTCAGGAAACTCTGGCTCGTTTGGCGCAACCGGTCCATGATGCGACAATAAGCCATACATCGATTCGAGACTTCTCCATGTCATCACTCACCGATAAAACCATTCTCGTCACCGGCGCGGGTAACGGCATCGGCCGTGCTGTCAGCAAGGGTTATGCAGCTGCCGGGGCGACGGTTGTGCTGCTCGACAAGGACGTCGCCTCGATGGAAAGCCTCTACGACGAGATCACAGCAGATGGCGGAGCCGAACCGGCGATCTATCCCCTGGATCTCGCCGGCGCTTCACCC
This sequence comes from Chromatiales bacterium, assembly GCA_050124335.1. Lineage (GTDB taxonomy): Bacteria > Pseudomonadota > Gammaproteobacteria > Chromatiales > Chromatiaceae > Sva-25. The sequence goes on from JASFFK010000004.1 coordinate 11,352, forward strand.
GATGACTACTTCCAGATGGCCGAAACCATCGGCAACAATTTCGAAACCCTCGAGGGCCTGCTGCATAACGCGAGCTTCCTGCCCTATCTCAGCCGCATCGACGACTACGAGACTGATATCTGGTTCCAGGTCTTGCAAGTCAATCTGAATGCCGGTTTCCTGCTGACACAGGCCTGCCTGCCATTGCTGCGTGCTGCCGGGAAGGCCTCGCTGGTCTTTACAACGGATGCCGTGGCCGGTTCCCCGAAAGCCTACTGGGGTGCCTATGCAGCCGCGAAGTCAGGACTCGAAAGCCTGATGAAAGTCCTCTCCGGAGAACTCGAAAACTCGGACATTCGCGTCAACGCCGTTGATCCGGGCGCCACCTCCACACGTTTTCGAAAGAGCATCTATCCGGGGGAGGATGCCTCGACAGTCAAACAGCCCGACACGCTGGTGCCTCTCTATACAGCACTGATGGATCCCGGGTCCGGTATCCGGCACGGGAAGGTCGTTCATTTCGGGGAAGAGTGGGATATTGGCCTCTGAGGCTTGTCCCGATTGAGACTCGCCAGCTGCAGGCTCGGGCGCAGCGCCTTGCCTGATTCGTGTATCCGGGATAGTTAGCGGAAAAGCGCCGCTCAGGGCGTGCCTTGCAGCAGCCTTTCCTTTGCCGTGACACAACCCTCGCCGGCGCGTGACAGGTTCTCGGTGAGATAGGCACCGTTAACCCAGCCGATCCTGTGGTCGTACTCGACCCTGCACCAGCCATCGACACAGCCATAGTTCTCGAGACAGGTTGCATCATGCGGAATGCTGCCGATCTTGCGTGCACGCGGGCCATTGCTGTCACGCATGTTCAGCACATCGTCGCCGGCAACATCCCTGACCTCGAAGAAGGCGGCACCATCTCGCGTGCATGCCGGTTTCTCCTGGCCTTCCTGCATGTAGTAACTGACCAGCGTCGTCGCATCGACATCGCTGATAATTCCGTTGAGGCCGTGATACTCGATTCCGCAGTAGTTGTCATCTGCCGGGCAGATATAGACGATGATGCAGGCAGCTCCTGCAGGAATGAGGATTTCCCTGCCTGGATCCTGCTCGTCGAAGACCTTCATCCGGATGGGTTTGCCGGAGAGGTTGGAGTAGAACGGGATGCTCTTTTCGAGCAAGGTGCCCTTGATGGTCTCTGTGAGTTCGCGGACCTCGTCTTTGACGCGCTCATCCGCATGTAGCTGAGCGCTGCATGCTGCAATGATGGCCGCGACGCCAGGACGGAAAATTGTTGTACGGAAGTTGATTGTCAAAACCCCATGTCACTGAAAAACTTCTTCACGCCGTCGAGCCAGCCATGCGAGTGCGGGCTGTGCTTGTTGCCGGTCCCTGCCAGGGTCTCCTCGAACTCCCGCACCAGTTCCTTCTGGCGATCCGTCAGGTTGACGGGGGTCTCGACATTGACGCGGCAGATCAGGTCACCCTGTGGTCCGCCCCTGACAGGCTTGATGCCCTTGCCACGCATGCGAAACATCTTACCACTCTGGGTGCCCGGGGGAATCTTCAGCATCACCTTGCCGTCGAGAGTCGGCACCTCGAGCTCTCCGCCAAGCGCCGCAGTCGGGAATCCGATGGGAACCTCGCAGTAGAGATGACTGCCGTCGCGCTGGAAGATCTTGTGCTCCCTGATGAGCGTTTCGACATAGAGATCACCAGGTGGACCACCATTCTCCCCTGCTTCTCCCTCGCCCGAGAGCCGGATACGGTCACCGGTATCGACACCGGGTGGCACCTTCACGGAAAGGGTCTTCTCCTCGTGGACTCGGCCCTGGCCGCGGCAGGTCGAGCAGGGATCCTCGATGATGGTTCCTTTGCCGCGACAGGTCGGACAGGTCTGCTGAACAGCGAAGAAGCCCTGCTGCATACGTACCTGGCCTGCGCCACCGCAGGTGCCGCAGGTTGTGGGTGACGAGCCCGGCCGCGCCCCGGTGCCGTCACATGTCTGGCAGGTAGACCAGGTTGGCACCTTGATGGTGACAGTGGTTCCCTTGACGGCTTCCTCGAGCGAGAGTTCGAGACTGTAGCGCAGGTCGGCACCACGTCTCGGTGCATTTGGCCCGCCGCCGCGCCTGCCACCACCGAAGATGTCGCCGAAGATATCCCCGAAAACGTCCCCGAAATCCGCACCACCGCCAAAACCGCCTCCGGGACCTCCGCCCATGCCGGAGTCAACGCCTGCATGACCGAACTGGTCATAGGCAGCACGCTTTTGCGGATCGGACAGAATTTCGTAAGCCTTCTTGGCTTCCTTGAATTTCTGCTCGGCCACGGCCGCATCGTCACCCGTGTTTCGGTCGGGATGATATTTCATCGCGAGGCGACGATAGGCTTTCTTGATATCGGACTCGCTGGCATTGCGGTCGACACCCAGCACTTCATAGTAATCGCGATCTGACATACTCTTTATCCGCGGAAAGGCAGTCCGGAACTGCTCGCCGTTTTCTCTTTCTTTCGCTCAGCATGAAGGGTCGAAGCCTGAGTGGCTACGACCCTTCTGCGTATTCAGGTTGTTGTTTCAGGCTCGAGCCTGCCATGCAGGCAGGCTCGAGCATGCGGGCCATCAGGACTTCTTGTCGTCCTGTACTTCCTCGAACTCGGCGTCGACGACATCGTCATCCGCAGAGGCCTGTTGCGAACCGGCGGTACCGGCATCGGTGTCAGGCCCCGCAGCGCCGGCCGCTCCACCCTGCTGGGCGTAGAGCTTCTCGGCCATCTTGGCAGATGCATCAGTCAGCGCCTTTGTTTTCGCCTCGATCGCGTCCTTGTCATCACTATCGAGAACCTTCTTCAGGTCGTTGATCGCAGCCTCGATGCCGGCACGCTCACCGCCATCCAGCTTGTCTCCAAGCTCTTCCATGCTCTTCTCGGTCGCATGGATCATGGCATCTGCATTGTTGCGTGCGCTAACCAGTTCGTGGAACTTCTTGTCATCCTCGGCATGCGCTTCTGCATCCTTGACCATCCTCTCGATCTCGTCCTCGGCAAGGCCTGATGAAGCCGTGATGCGAATCGACTGCTCCTTGCCAGTTGCCTTGTCCTTCGCCGAGACATGCAGGATACCGTTGGCATCGATGTCGAAGCTGACCTCGACCTGCGGCATGCCGCGCGGTGCCGGCGGAATGTCTGTCAGGTCGAAACGCCCGAGCGACTTGTTCGCCGACGCCTGTTCACGTTCACCCTGCAGCACATGCACGGTGACAGCCGTCTGGTTATCGTCGGCCGTCGAGAAGACCTGTTGCGCCTTCGTCGGGATGGTTGTGTTTTTCTCGATCAGCTTGGTCATGACACCACCGAGTGTCTCGATACCGAGAGACAGCGGCGTGACGTCGAGCAGCAGGATGTCCTTGACGTGTCCGCCGAGTACGCCGCCCTGGATCGCAGCACCCATGGCGACCGCCTCGTCCGGGTTGACATCCTTGCGCGGCTCCTTGCTGAAGAACTCCTTGACGGTCTCCTGCACCTTCGGCATGCGCGACTGGCCGCCGACGAGGATGACGTCATCGATTTCAGAGGTCGAGAGACCCGCATCGCCCAGGGCGATCTTGCAGGGCTCGATGGTGCGGTTGACCAGCTCCTCGACAAGCGACTCGAGCTTTGCACGCGTCAGCTTGATGTTGAGGTGCTTCGGACCGGTCTGGTCTGCCGTGATGTAGGGCAGGTTGATATCGGTCTGCTGGCTCGATGAGAGTTCGATCTTGGCCTTCTCGGCAGCTTCCTTCAGACGCTGCAGTGCCAGAGGATCCTTGCGCAGATTGACGCCCTGCTCTTTCTCGAACTCTTTCACGAGATAGTCGATGATGCGCATGTCGAAGTCTTCACCACCAAGGAAGGTGTCACCGTTGGTGGAGAGCACCTCGAACTGGTGCTCGCCGTCGATCTCGGCAATCTCGATGATGGAGACGTCGAAGGTACCACCACCCAGGTCGTAGACAACGATCTTGCGATCGCCGCCCTTCTTGTCCATGCCGTAGGCGAGTGCAGCCGCGGTCGGCTCGTTGATGATGCGCTTGACATCGAGACCGGCAATCTTGCCGGCATCCTTTGTCGCCTGGCGCTGGGAGTCATTGAAGTAGGCCGGGACCGTGATGACAGCCTCGGTAACCGGTTCGCCGAGATAGTCTTCCGCGGTCTTCTTCATCTTTTGAAGGATCTTTGCGGAGATCTCCGGCGGAGCCATCTTCTTGCCGTTGACTTCAACCCAGGCATCGCCGTTATCGGCCTTCACGATGGTATAGGGAACGATATCCTGGTCGCGCTTGACGACATCATCCTCGAATCGGCGACCGATGAGTCGCTTGATCGCGAACAGTGTGTTCCTGGGATTAGTGACAGCCTGTCGTTTTGCAGACTGGCCAACCAGTACCTCGCCATCCTCGCTGAACGCGACGATGGAAGGAGTCGTGCGATCGCCCTCGGAGTTTTCTATCACCCGTGCCTTTTCGCCTTCCATTACGGCGACACAGGAGTTGGTCGTTCCCAGGTCGATTCCAATAATTTTGCCCATGGCGTTCTCCAGATTCTGTTTAAAGAGTATTAAATGCGTTACTTGTAGCTAAATGGTGCCGATTTCGGGTGTTTCAACTGAAAAAACAGAGAATTTTGGTGTTTTTTTCGTTATTTGATGATTTTTTAAACACCTGATGGCAAGTCATTGATAAAGCGTCTATTTAGCACCTATCCAGCTTGTGAAACCATGACCATCGCAGGCCTGACCAGGCGACCGTTGAGCTTGTAGCCCTTCTGCACGACGGCGACAACCGTGTTCGGTGCGACATCATCACGCGGCTGCAAGCTCATCGCCTGGTGCTCTTCGGGATTGAAGGGTTCGCCATCCGGGTCAATCTGCTCGACACCGAACTTGTTCATCACATCCGAGAGCAGCTTCAGGGTCAGTTCACTGCCCTCGAGAAGCTTGTCGATACCCGCGCCCTCGGCCTGTCCAGCCTGGATGCCAAGCTCGAGGCTGTCCCACACCTGGAGAAGTTCCTTGACGAAGCTGTCGAGGGCGTACTTGTGCGCCTTTTCGAGGTCCTGTTCGTGACGCCGCGTGGCATTTTCGAGCTCGGCCTTTGCGCGAAGGGCCATCTCGAGGTTCTGCTCCGCGTTGCCAAGTGCCTCCTCGAGTTGTTTTTGCAGGTCGTCGATACTCTCATCCGTCACGGGCTCGCCGCCGTTGTCCCCGGGCTTGTCAGCCCCGGCACCAACAGCATTTTCCGTCTCTTCATTGTCTATCTGTTCCTGGTTCTCGGACATGGTTTTCACTTTCGTTGAACAATACTGTTTGATACCCGTTGCGATCAGGTACTGAACGCGAGATGGGGATCGCTTATCTCTGTTTCAAGGCATTCGACAGCAATCTGGCTGTCACGTCGACGATCGGGATTACCTTGTTGTAGTCCATGCGCGTGGGGCCCACGACACCGAGCACACCGGCGACCTCACCGTCATCGTTCTGATAGGGAGCAGTGATGAGGCTGCAACTGCCGAAGGGCTCATAGCCGGACTCTTCACCAATGAAGATCTGCACGCCTTCAGCCTCCATGCAGCGGTCGAGCAGGTGCAGGATCTGCCGTTTCTCGGCGAATGAATCGAACAGGTGGCGCAGGCGCTCGAGATCCGAGAGTTCGTTGAAGCCCATGAGGTTCGTCTGCCCGGAGAGGACGAAGTCACCCTCCTCCCTGTCCGTTCCCAGAACCTGCCCAGCCAGGCTCAGGGCCTGCTCCATGACGGCATCCATCTGCTGCCTGGTCTTCTCCATGTCCTCGATGATGCGCGTGCGCATGGTTTCGAGTTTCTGGCCGCCATAGTTGGCATTCAGGAAGTTTTGCGCCTGCAGGAGATCCGATTGCGTGAACTGCCTGCCAGTTTCGATGACGCGGTTCTGAACCTCGCCGTCACTTGTCACGAGAATCACGAGAATACGCGTATCGGAGAGAGGGACGAATTCGATCTGCTTCAGCAGCACATAGTCGTGGCGAGGGATCATCACCAGGCCTGCCATGTGCGTCAGCTCCGAGAGTGCACTCGACGCCTTTTCGATGAGCGCCTTGCTGTCGACATCGCCCATGAGTTGCTGACGCATCTGTTCGAGCTCCGTCTCACCGGGCGGAATCAGCGAAATCAGGTAATCGACGAAAAACCGGTAGCCGGAAATCGTCGGCACTCTTCCCGCCGATGTATGCGGAGAAATGATCAGGCCGGCATCTTCCAGGTCTGCCATGACGTTGCGTATCGTGGCAGGACTCAGGCTCAAACCACTGTCGCGCGACAGGGTTCTCGAGCCGACAGGCTGGCCTTCACGGATGTAACGCTCGATCAGCACCTTCAGAAAGTGCTGGGAACGCTCGTTGACGATGTTTTCGATGGATTCGTTGCTCATAAGAGTGTTGTTAGCACTGTAGCCCCGGGAGTGCTAATACGGAAATTATGTCGGCATCCCAATTCCAGTGCAAGCACCGGAGTCTCTCTGTAGAATTGCCGCCCATGGCGAAGAAAGCGAAAAAACAGAAGAAAGACAGCGGCAGCACCATTGTGCTCAACAGGAGCGCGCGCCACGAGTTTTTCGTCGAGGAGAAATACGAGGCCGGTATCGCGCTCGAGGGATGGGAAGTCAAGGCGCTGCGCGAGGGCCGTGTCAATATCAAGGACAGCTATGTGCACCTGAAAAACGGTGAAGCCTGGCTGCTGGCCTGCACCATCAACCCGTTATCCACGGCCTCGACACATATCACCCCCGAGCCGATGCGCTCACGCAAGCTGCTGCTCAACCGGGGCGAACTCGACAAGTTGACTGGACTGGTCGAACGCAAGGGCTACACCCTCGTAGCAACAGCCATGTACTGGAAAAAGGGACGCGTCAAGGTCGAGATCGGTGTCGCAAAGGGCAAGAAGCTTCACGACAAGCGCGCCACCGAAAAGGACCGTGACTGGAAGCGCCAGCAAGCGCGCATCCTGAAGCATGGCTGATTGATGAGGGGCTGCCCGGAAAACCCGTCAATTCCTGACCGAAATCAGCGTAATTTCACCAATTCCGAATCATACTTTTATTTTTTCCCGGCGAGATAACAAAGGAAAACCCATGTCTGACGAGCTTTTCGATATCGACGGAGAACAGGTCTCACTCGAACAACTCATAGAGTCCTGGAATACACCGAAGATGAACCCTGCTGCTGAAAAGGCGTTCGTCCGTCGCCAGCAGGAACAGTCCATGAAGCCTTACCAGGCCGAACTGATCCGTATGCAGCAGTATCTCGAAGAGACAGGCAGGCGCATGATCATCCTCTTCGAGGGCCGTGACGCCTCCGGAAAGGGCGGCACCATCCGCCGAGTCACGCGCTACATGAACGAGAAGCACTACCGTGTCGTGGCACTCGGCAAGCCGACCGAAAACCAGCGCACCCAGTGGTTCTTCCAGCGCTATGTCACCCAGTTTCCACGCGGCGGCGAAGTCGTGCTCTTCGATCGCAGCTGGTACAACCGTGCCGTGGTCGAGCCGATCTTCGGCTTCTGTACGCCCGAGGAATACAAGAATTTCATGCGCGGCGTAACCGGCTTCGAGAAAGATCTGGTTCGCCAGGGCACCATCCTCGTGAAGCTCTATTTCAGTGTCACCAGGGAAGAGCAGGCGCGCCGCTTCGAACGCCGCAAGACGGATCCTCTCCGCCAGTGGAAACTCTCCGAGGTCGACCTGCAAGCCCAGGAGCGCTGGGACGATTTCACGAACCAGAAATACGAGATGCTCAAGAGGACGCATACGACCCATGCACCCTGGACCGTGATCCGTTCCAATGACAAGTATATGGCCCGCATCAACGCCATGAAAGTCATCCTCAACTCCGTGCCCTATGTCCGGGGTGACGAGGAGATCGACTTTGTGCCGAACCCGGACATTGTCATCTCGGGCGCACGGGAAGTGGAGATCATGGAAGCTGAGCGCCTCAAGAAAGGACGCTTTACGGGCTAAGTCACTACCCCCCGATCAAACGAACAGACCGGAACCTGGAAACAGCTTCCGGTTTTTTATTTCAAGCTTTCCATGGTCGGCGTCAACCCGCTCCTCTCCGCCTTGATCATCCGTGATCCGGGCAGGTTGACGCCTGCCCCGTTTCGGTAGCACAGGGAACTTTTTCTCTCGATACGCTGTCCTACAATCGCATTCTGACAGGCCGGGTTCCAGCGTGATGCAATCGGTTCGCGACTTGAAAAGCCGGGAACAGACACTATGTTAGAATGTGAACACTGGGGGCGACCTGGCTTCGACGCGGGTTGCGAAACTTCAGTTGCATGTCGTGGGGCGAGTACCACGTAAATCCAGTCGCAAAATATAGTTGCAAACGACGACAACTACGCACTCGCTGCTTAATACCCAGTAGGGTGCCATCTGACCGGAGCCGTGCCTGTGCGTCCGGATTCCAGGTGTCACATTTCGCAGGATCGTGTTGAAGCTCGTCCGGGGCCGATACACTAAAACCTAACCGGAATCGCTGTTGCGAACGCCCTGATCGCCGGGTAACGGGACAGTTAAAATGAATAGGCAGATCTAAACATGTAGACGCTGAAGCAGAGGACTTGCGGACGCGGGTTCGATTCCCGCCGCCTCCACCAACACCAGCCCCGGCAACTGCCGGGGCTTTTTTATTCCCCGGGAGGAGCCAGCTGGATATCCTGCGATGACCTGACCTCGAGATGCAACCCGGTCAGGTCGCTGAATTGGGTCGGCGCTTTGTGGGTAAACAGCCTCCACTTCAGGTAGACCTCTGTGGGCTTCTGTTTCCTGGCATCCTCAACGAACACCCGGAGCAGCTTGTCCCGACCTGCGTCGTCAGGAACATGGACCGGGAACGAATGCCCCACCGCATCATCCGATTCAGCCTTGAGGTTAAACCGCCAGGCCCCGGCATCCGGTCCCTGACCGGCCCACCACTCTCCGAGGATCTCGCTGGCACTGCTGTCACTGCAGAGGTTCCCATGATCGACATGCCCTGTAGCCTGATCTCCATACCCGACAGCTCGCCAGCTGCCTGCCTGCTGTTCAATGAGGAAACCGCTCCATAAACGCTCTCCCCGCTGTCTACCTGCTTCTCGCTGAATAGGGCCTGCCCTTACCTCTGTATCTGTAAGTCGATGAGCCGGGCGCAAGAAATACTCGAGCCTGTAGTGGCTTAACCGACTGATCAGGGGGCTTGCCCGGTCAATTGAACAAGTGGCGGGATAGGGTTGGGAAAGGAGGTGATCGGGGATCGCAGCCGATGATATAAAAAATCCGGCGTCCCTTTCGGGGCGCCGGACTTTCCTTCAGGCTGAAAGGCTAGTTGGACGTCGGATTGCTTTGCAGCGCATCCAGTGCCTGGTCCAGGTTGAAACTTCCGGGCTTCTGCCTTGGCGGGAACTCCTTGTAGGTCGCCAGGTGCTGTGCGACATAGTCGACCGCAGGCAGAACCAGATAGGCGCGATCGAAACGCCACATCGGATAGTTCGCTGCCTCGTGGTCTGCACGCTCGAAGGGGTCACCCTTGATATCGAACAGCTTGGGCAGACGCAGTGTCACGAACGGCTCCTGCCAGACATCAAAACCGTGTCCTCGCTGCTCCATGAACACCATCTTCCAGCGACCGTAGCGA
>JASFFK010000005.1:0-20618 GCA_050124335.1 Chromatiales bacterium
ATCACCCGGCCTGACAATGATGACCCTCCGGCCATACAGATCGATCTCGATACCAGCGCGATACAGGTAACATCGGGCACACTTTCCGCGAAAGATCTCACCGTCAGGGGAAACATGTCACTGGTTCCCGGCCAGAATCTTGCCATGACCCTTGCAGAAGGCTTCGATGTCAGCCTGCGTGACATGACGATTGGAGAAACCGCGCTCGATGTCGCCAGCCTCCAGCTGGTACAGCCGCAGTTACTGACGATTTCCTCTGAAGAGGATGCGCCCGTCATGCTGGGCGCCGGCCAGTTGCGATTTCAGCATACCGGCCTCTCGCACTCCGAATTCCGACTCGAGCCCGGCATCCTGGAACTGAAACTGGAGGAGACAGCCCTCCCGACGGGCGCGATCACGGGAATCATCCATGCCGGAGCACCTGTTGTCATGGCTGCTGACACGCAATGGAACATGAGCGAGGTCGAGGGAAGATTCATACTTGCAGCGGATACCGTGAAACTCGAAGGGGAGCTGGTGCTCGACAATACCGCCAGTTTCATCAGTTATGACCTCACACACGATCCCGGGAGCAACAGTGGCAACCTCGCCTTCCGTTCCGGCGACCAGCCGGTGCAGCCACTCGCGGAGTCCCTGCGCACACTCGGCGCCCCGCTGCCGCCCGAACTGCAGTTGCTCAGCGGCAGCGCAAGCCTGACCGGGGAAGCCCGCTGGAACAAGGAACTGCAGAGTGTCAGCACAAGCATCAGCCTGAACAGCACCGGCGGCCGTTTTGGCAAGGCATACTTTTCCGGGCTCGAGAGCAGCTTCGACCTCGTGCTCTACCCGGCGATCTCGGGCGAATCAGACCGTTTCAGCGTCCAGGTCATCGACCTCGGAATTCCGATCACGAATCTCACGAGTCGGATCAGCCTGGCCACGGCTGATGGCAAAAAACCGGTCATCACTGTGAGCGGACTCAAAGCCGGGATGCTCGATGGAAGTGTCACGGGCAATCGTGTACGGATCGATCTCAACCGCCGCAGCAACAGTTTCACCCTGGCCTTCGCAGATATCAGCCTTGCAGAGCTGGTACGCCTGCAGCAGTTCGAGGATATCGATGCGATCGGCAAACTCAGCGGCGCCTTGCCGATCACGATCGGCCCTGCCGGGCTGTCTGTTACGAAAGGCAAGGCATCGGCGAAAGCCCCCGGCGGCTACATCCGCTACCGCCCGAAAGACGGTGATGAACTCTTCGGATCGAGCTCCATGGAGACCGAGATGCTCCTGAAAGCACTCGACGATTACCAGTACGAGGAGCTCGATGCCGCCATGGCCTACAAGCCCGACGGCCAGCTGACGATGCAACTGCAGATGAAGGGGCGCAGCCCCGGACTGCATGCCACGCGTCCGCTGCATTTGAACCTGAACCTGGATCAGAATATCCTGTCTCTTATTGAGAGTCTGCGAGCCGTCGATGGCCTCAACGACAGGATCGACCGGGCCGTGAAACAGCACTTCAAGGCACGAAACCGCTAACCTGCAGGGATTAATTATGAAACCGGCCTCTATTCCGTTATTCGCAGTCCTCGGCCTGTTGCTGTTCACCGGCTGCTCGCCGACAGTCAAGGTCGAGCCGCCTGACAAGCCCATCACCATCAATCTCAACGTGAAGGTCGAGCATGAAATCCGCGTCAAGGTCGAGCGCGACCTCGAGGAACTGATCACGACCGAGAAGGGTATCTTCTGAGGGAGACGAACATGAAACGCATTCTGAACACGCTCACCGTCCTTATTCTGTCACTGTTGCTCGCATCGCCTGCGCTTGCGCTGGACCTCGACTCGGCCAAGGCTCGCGGACTGGTCGGTGAAAATGCCAACGGCTACATCGGCGCCGTGCAATCGAGTGGCGAGGTCAACGCACTCGTCAACAGCATCAATACCCAGCGCAAGGCCCATTACCAGGAGATCTCCAGGAAAAACGGCACCCCGCTGGGCACCGTCGAGAAACTTGCCGGTGAAAAACTGATCAACCGCGCACCGCGCGGCCAGTACATCAATCGTGGCTCGGGCTGGGTAAAAAAATAGCAGGCTGGACAGGAGCAGCCTTGGGAAGCAACAAGCCGGACAGCAGCACGGCGATGCGCATGCTCATCGCCGAGATCCGCGACACCCTGCCGTTCGACATTCCCGAAACACAGATCTGCACCGATCCCTGCCGCGGCTGCCCGGTGAAGCTGATGGATTACATGCGGTCGGAGCTGGAGGCCTGGGAGCAAAGGCTCGATGCCGGCGAGAAGCCGGGGCTGGGAGACCTCTCACGCCTCGAGAAAAAGGGTCGCAAGGTCTATCGTATGCTCCGGGAGAATCAGCTCGTCTGACATTCTCACCCCGTGGCAAGCGTCCGTCTTCACTCCCCTGCGATCATCATGGACTCGATAAGCCAGGAACCGGTCCTTACACTTCCCGAGTAGTTATCATCATTGCCGACCGCCACGAGGTTGCGGTACATGTCACGCAGGTTGCCTGCAACTGTGATCTCCTCCACGGGAAAGGCAACCTCTCCGTTTTCAACCCAGTAGCCTGCGGCACCGCGTGAGTAGTCGCCGGTGATGGTATTCACGCCCTGTCCCATGAGTTCGGTCACGACCAGGCCGGTTCCCATCTCGCGCATGAGCTGTTGCAGGTCCATGTCGCCCATGTCGATCGAGAGATTGCGCACCCCACCCGCATTTCCGGTCGTCTGCAGGCCAAGCTTGCGTGCCGAGTAGGAGCCCAGCACATAGCTCTTCAGCATGCCGTCGGAGACCAGATCGCGCCGCCTGGTCGCAACGCCCTCCGAATCGAATGGCGCGCTTGCAAGTCCGCGAGGCAGATACGGGTTCTCCTCGATGTGGACCCATTCCGGAAACACCTGTGTATCGAGGGCATCGAGCAGGAAAGTCGCCTGCCGGTACAACGCCGAACCACGAATGGCACTGACGAAACTGCGCAACAGGCCGGCGGCGAGTTCGGCCCTGAAGATGACGGGCGCCTGGCGTGTCTGCAGCTTGCGAGCGCCGAGCCTGTCGAGGGTGCGCCGGGCTGCCCGTTCACCAACCGCAACTGCCGGTTCGAGATCTTCAAAATGACGCGCTGTGCTGTACCAGTAGTCGCGCTGCATCTCGTCTTTCTGTTTGGCGATCACACTGCAGCTGATCGAGTGCCGGCTGATCGGATAGCCGTGATTGAAACCGTTGCTGTTACCGTACACACCCACCCCGGCTTCGGTGTTCAGTGTTGCGCCCTCTGAATTGCTGATACGCGGATCCATGGCAAGTGCTGCTGCTTCGCACTCCTTGCTGATCGCAAGGGCCTCGTCGATGGAGAGCTCCCAGGGATGATAGAGGTCAAGGTCGGGAAACTCGGTTGCCAGCAGCTCGGGATCCGCAAGTCCTGCAAACTCGTCCTCGGCGGTGTAGCGCGCGATATCGCAGGCTGCCCTGACCGATTCCCTGATCGCAGTGGAGGAGAGGTCTGACGTCGACGCTGATCCCTTGCGCTGGCCGAAATAGACGCTGATGCCAAGGCTGTTGTCGCGGGTATGTTCGACGGTTTCCGGCTCACCAAGCCTGACCGTGGCCGAGAGCCCGATATCACTGTGCGCTCCGACCTCGGCCGCGGACGCACCCCGGGACTTTGCTTCCTCAAGCACCACGTCGATGAGTTCCTGAAGATGCGCGAGTCGCGCCTTGTCATCGAATCCCTTCATACAGTGCCACCGACGGTCAACTGGTCGATCTTGAGTGTCGGCTGTCCAACACCGACCGGTACGCTCTGCCCCTCCTTGCCGCAGACACCAACACCCGGGTCGAGCTGCAGGTCGTTGCCGACCATGCTGATCTTTGTCATGACGTCCGGTCCGTTGCCGATCAGCGTCGCTCCCTTGACCGGTACCGTGACCTTGCCGTTCTCGATGAGATAGGCCTCGCTCGCCGAGAAGACGAACTTGCCCGACGTGATATCGACCTGGCCACCGCCGAAATTGACAGCGTAGATTCCGCGATCGACCGAGGCGATGATCTCTTCACGATCATGCTCACCGGCGAGCATGTAGGTGTTGGTCATGCGCGGCATGGGCAGGTGTGCATAGGATTCACGCCGTCCGTTGCCGGTCGGTGCAACACCCATGAGGCTGGCATTGTGCTTGTCCTGCATGTATCCCTTGAGGATACCTTTCTCGATCAGGACGTTGTATCCGGTATCAGTGCCCTCGTCGTCGATGTTGAGGGAACCCCGGCGGCCTTCAAGTGTGCCGTCATCGACCACGGTACAGAGTGGCGAGGCGACCTGCTCACCAAGGCGGCCGCTGAAGGTGGAAGTGCCCTTGCGGTTGAAATCACCCTCGAGACCATGGCCCACAGCTTCGTGCAACAGTACCCCGGGCCACCCCGGGCCCAGTACGACCGGCATCTGGCCTGCCGGGGCATCGACCGCCTCGAGGTTGACGAGCGCCTGTCTGACCGCCTCGCGCGCCAGCTGTTTGCCGCGCTGCTGCTCGGTGAAATAATCAAGCCGCGTGCGGCCTCCACCACCGGCGGAACTCTGTTCACGGCGGCCGGCCTGCTCCACAATCACATGCACATTCATGCGGACAAGCGGGCGTACATCCGCTTTCATGGTGCCATCGCTGGCAGCTACGAGGACGATATCCTGGGCACCGACAAGGCTGACAATCACCTGCCGGACACGCTCGTCCTGATGGCGTGCCTCCTGTTCGACATCGTGCAACAGGCTGATCTTCTCCTCGCGCGTCAGTGAATCCAGCGGGTTGACCGGCTGGTAGAGCTGGTGCCTGGCTGTCCTGCTCTCGATGGCGACAGTTCCGCGCTGTCCGGACCGGGCGATAGCACGCGCTGTATCGGCAGCCTCGATGAGGTTGGGCAAAAACAGTTCGTCTGTATAGGCAAAACCGGTTTTCTCTCCGCTAATGGCGCGAATACCGGCACCCTGCTCGATGTTATAGGAACCTTCCTTGACGATCCCGTCCTCGAGTGTCCACGCCTCGAGGCGGCTCGACTGGAAATAGACATCGGCAAGGTCGACCTGGTGCGAGAGCAGGTGATCCAGTACCTTGTCGAGGTGATGCAGCTCCAGGCCTGCCGGCGCAAGCAGCTGTTGTTGGGCGATCTCAAGCATCGAGAGAGACTCTCCTGATCCGGAAAATGGCAGGGCCGGCCTGTGACCGGCTGCCGGGAAAATGATTCAATCGGTGGATTATAACTGACAGCGAATGCGCCGATGATCCAGGCTGGGAAAGTTGCGCCGCGTGGTCCTGAGAAGATCGATATCGAGATCCGCGGTGACATAGCCGGCGCCATTCGGCAACTCGCCGAGAATCGTTCCCCAGGGATCCACGATCATGCTGTGCCCCCAGGTCTCGCGCCCGCTGATGTGGTAGCCGCCCTGTGCGGCTGCGATCACGTAACAGAGATTCTCGATGGCGCGCGCGCGAACGAGCGGCTCCCAGTGTGCTCGCCCTGTCACGGCAGTAAAGGCAGAGGGCAAGGCGATGATGTCCGGTTTCATGGTCAGCATCGAGCGAAAGAGCTCCGGAAAACGGAGGTCGTAGCAAATCGCAACGCCAATATTCCCGAACGGGGTCTCCACGACAAGCGGTCTATCACCTGGCTCGATCGCAGTCGACTCCTTGTAGTTCTCCTCGACGTCGACGAGATTGACATCGAACAGGTGCAGCTTGTCATAGCGACCTGCAACCTCGCCATGGTTATCCATCACGAAGCAGGCAGAACGCACCTTGTCGCTACCCTCGATGGAAACGGGAATGGTTCCACCCACAACCCAGAGATCATGCTTGCGCGCAAGGTCACGAAGGAACTCCTGGAGCTTTCCGTGGCCGGCAGACTCCTTGACACTCCAGATATCCGTGCAACGATGCCCCATGTAGGCAAAGTTTTCCGGCAGTACCACGAGGCGCGATCCTTCACGGGCTGCCTGCGCAACATGACGCTGGACTTCCAGGAGATTTGCATCGACATTGGGACCGGACGCCATTTGGATGGCTGTTGCTTTTATAACTGCTGGCATATCCGTATTGATGGGTTTGTCGACATCTCAGAATAGCACCGAAAACCCCTTATTGGAAATCACTGAGCGGGTCGTCCTGGTCGTCGTCAGGATCCTCTGTGACATTCGGCTGGCTTATGCGCTCGATGACAGGTTCCTCCCATGTGCCCGTGACCGAGTAACGCATTTCCGCGATCCTGTCGAGTTGCTTGCCGGCAATCTTGCCGATGACAAGCGCGGCCGCACCGGCAACCGGGCCACCTGCAGCGGTCGCCGCGAGCGGCAGGGCCCCGTGCAGGTCCGGCACGACCCGGATCATCTGGTTGACCTTCCTGGTACCCAGGTCAATCTCCCCGGAGATAAAGATATCCGCGGATGGGGCCTTGATTGTCAGGTTGTCTGTGGACGCCACACCATCGGCAAGATTCAGGGTTCCGTTCATGTCGTCAAAAACAAATCCTTCGTTCGAGAAATCCGAAAAATCAAGCTTGATACGCCGTTTCAGCGCCGAGACATTCACCAGACCGAGAATACGACCGAAACCGGGATCGGCACTGGCAATGCGCCCCTCATCGGTGCTGACATGAATGACACCATTCGCCTCCTGCAGTGAAAACTCGAGCAACCCCCCATCCCACGCAAGCGAAACCTCGATGTTGCCTTTCGCTTCGGTCA
This sequence comes from Chromatiales bacterium, assembly GCA_050124335.1. Lineage (GTDB taxonomy): Bacteria > Pseudomonadota > Gammaproteobacteria > Chromatiales > Chromatiaceae > Sva-25. Next base: position 6,721 of record JASFFK010000005.1, read on the forward strand.
ACTGGTTCGTGACGGCGAGCTTGCGCAGGCTCTCTCCGAGCTGGTCCGATTTCAGGATTCCGTCGATACTGCTGCCGCCCCGGCTTTTCCAGATGCCTGTGGCCACGAAGCTGGCGAGCGTTCCCTTCGTCGCCAGTTCCGTGATCTCGTGCCCCCTGGGGGTATGCCTGCTGGTCATGCGCATGCGCCCGAAATCCCCGCCGTTGATGAGAAACTGCCGGGCCGTGATCGACATCGCTGGAATATCGAACGGGCGCAATGTGCTGACTGCTCCAGCCTCCTCACCAAGTTCGAAATTGACGGCCAGGCGCTCCAGATCGAGTTGCAGGGTTGCATCCGCCGCGAGCGGATATCGCACGCGACCCTGCATTTCCGGAATATCGATGCTGCCGGCCAGGTAACGACCGTTATCTGATGTCGACAGCTTTACCCCGCTGTAATCGATATCGATGTATTGTGGTTCACCTGGACGCCAGATGACCTTGACAGGGCGCTTGCTGCCGGCCGGCTTGGCGAGGGAGAACGGCAGGCGCAAAGCCATGCCCTCGAGGTCGCTCGTCGCCGTGAGGGACATGTCTCCACGACTCATCCTGCCCAGGGTCGGAATCACGAGATCGAGATTCCACAGGGCTACACCGCTGAGTGGTAACTCTCCGGAGCCTGCAAGATCCATGAGCATCTCCTGCGACATCCTCAGCGAGGAGCTCACAAGCGTCTGGTTTTCCTGTGGCGTGATCGAAAGACGCAAGGGCATACCCGAAAACTCTGCGTGCAGCTCCTTTGCAGCGATCCCTCTCTCCGTGACACGCAGCTCACCCGCGACATTATCCAGCCGGATCCCGGCCTGGCGCGCATGGACGCTTGTATCCCGGATTTCAATTCGGCCGTCGAGACGCAGAGTGTGTTCCGGCTTGACCGGAATATCGACATCGACCTCGACACGCCCCTCCCCCTTGACCTCAAGTGCCTCGAACACAGGGAGAAAGGTCTTGCCGAGCGGTGTTTCCGTGAGAATCCTGACCGGGCCCGACAGATCACCCTCGGTGACGCCCCTGACATGTACGGCCGAGAGAGGCTTCAGTGTCATGAACGTCACGACATCCCTGACAGGATTATCATAGATCCATCCGGTGTCAGCCTCGACGGTGAGTGTATTGCCGAAGAAACGGAGGCGTCCGCTGACATCCCTGATTGCGGGCCATTCCGGGTGATACTTGAGCCGGGCATCCTCGATCTCGGCAACGACCTCGAAAAGACCCCTGCGCGTGCTGCTGAACATTTCGGGCACGAGCTCACCCAGGATTCTCGCCGTTCCCCTGACCACCCTGCCGTGCCTGATCGCGTTGTCGAGCCAGTTGAGCGACTCCTCCGGCATGATGCTTGCCGGGTAATAGATAGGGGCATAGGCACCATCGGCATCATGGAAATCGGTCCGCAGATCGAGCCATGGCGGCTTGCCTTTCTCGAGGTGCAGGCCAAAAGCCGTGCTTGTCCTGACATGCTCGTTCTCGAGGGCAAGAGCGCCGCTTCTCACGAACCAGTGGTCCTCGCCGACACGCTGCCAGGCAACATCGCCATGGAAACGGTTGACCGGAATCGGCCAGCGAAAGAGATCTCTCGCATAGAGAGAAGCGTTTTCCGTCCTGAAACGCAAACGTCCCGAATCGTTGCGGGCCCTCACCTCGACAGTGTAGTTCTCGAGTTCCGGAACCCGGTAGGTTCCATAGGCACTGAGGTTGTCGAAGGTGCCGCTGAATTCCCACTCAATGGGACGATGCATGCGCAGGTGCAACAAGGGTCGCTTGAGCTGACCCCGCAACCCGGATTTCAGCAGGTGGTCGACAAGCTCGGACTTTGGCGGGTGCACGGAGAGCGCATGCATGAACTCCTCGATGTCAATCACATCGGCGCCAATGAAGAGCTCCGGAACGGCCTGCTCACCGGGAAAGCGGCGCAGCGCGATACTGACCGCACGCGTTGGCCAGGGTCTCAGCCCATCGGTGATGGAAGGCTGGTCAATGTCAAGCCTCCAGCCGGATGCCTCACGCAACCATCGAAAGTGTCCTCCCAGAGACTCGAGCTCCAGGGTCGGGGCTTCGGTTACCCTCACAGAGCGAAAGCGCAGATTACTGGTCAATAAACGGCCTTCGAGACGCTGCAATCGACCCGCATCCCAGTGACTCCAGGCCTCCATGTTCGCGCGAGCGCTCTCCAGGTCATAGTGACCGGGGATGCGGTTCTCGAGAAGCCAGGCGAGATTGAGACCGGAGGTGCGCATGTAGATATCACCCGACCAGTAGAGCAGGTTGTCCTCACTGCTGAGCGCCAGGTCGGCGATCAGCGTCATCTTCCCCTGCTGACCCTTCTCGACGGAAAGAGAGGCAGCCATTTTGTGGTGATCACCCTGCTTGTCGATTTCGACGGTCACGGGCGAAAGATGCAGAGGACGCGCATTGCTGCCGAGATCCACGAGTGTCACCCGTGCATCACTCAATCGCAGGTAGTCCGGCTGAAGCAGAAGCGGGCTGATGGGTGCCGCATCGGTTTCCCGGACACCGGAGGAAACATCCCTGCCCTCTTGTTGCTCGAGGCCGTGAATCGACAGCGAGCCGTCCTCGTGCCGTATCAACACCAGGTGTATACCTGCAACACGGATTTCGTCCGGTGTGAGATTGCGATAACGGACCAGCTCGAGCAAGCTGAATCGAAGTGTTACGCGGTCAGCCCGCAGATTGGCGCGTGTGCGTTCCCTGTCGTAAAGCCGCAGGTTGCGCATGACGATGGCGGGACCATCGCCACGCCAGGTCACAGAGAGGCTGTCGGCCTCGATTGGCTGCCCTGCAAGTTCACCCAGACGGCTGATCAGCTCCTCCCGGTGCTGCTCGATCCAGGCCGGGAGCACAAGGCGCGCGAGGCTCGTCAAGAGGGCGGTCAGCACCAGCAGCGAGACGGCGATTCTGGTGATCCAGCGCATGGTGGTCGGGCGATTCTCCTTGCTGGTGGATAACGGACCTGGTCGCAAGCGCTCAACCGGCTCGTCGGGTTTACGGGCACTCACTGCGGGACGGGAACGACTGCCTTTTAGAGCAGCACGATGTCATATTGTTCCTGTGTATAGAGCTGTTCGGCCTGCAGACGAATTGACTTGCCGATAAACTGCTCGAGTTCGACAAGACTGCCTGACTCCTCGTCGAGCAGCAGGTCCACGACCTCCTGCGAGGCCAGGATCAGCAACGACTCGACATCGAACTGGCGTGATTCACGCAGGATTTCCCGAAAAATTTCGTAGCAGGTTGTCTCGGCCGTCTTCTGCGTGCCACGGCCATTGCAGCAGGGGCAGGGCTCGCACAGCACCTGGCCGAGCGACTCACGCGTTCGCTTGCGTGTCATCTCGACCAGGCCGAGCGTGGAGACTTCCGTGATCTGGGTCTTGGCATGATCTCGCGCAAGACACTTCTCTAGGGCGCGCATGACCTGGCGCTTGTGCTCGTCCTCGAGCATGTCGATGAAATCGATGATGATGATCCCGCCGAGGTTGCGCAAACGGAGCTGGCGGCAGATGGACTGTGCTGCCTCGAGGTTGGTCTTGAAGATCGTCTCCTCGAGTGTCCGGTGACCGACAAAGGCACCGGTATTGACGTCGACTGTCGTCATCGCCTCGGTCTGGTCGATGATGAGATAGCCGCCGGACTTCAGGTCGACCTTGCGTTGCAACCCTTTCTGGATCTCGTCCTCGACTCCGTAGAGTTCGAAAATCGGGCGTTCGCCGGGATAGTATTCGATACGCTCTCTGATCTCGGGAATGAATTTCCCGGCAAATTCGACCGCCTTGTCATGGGTCGCGCGCGAGTCGATTCGGATCTTTTCCACGCTGGTATCCGTCATATCCCGCAGCGCGCGCAATGCCAGGGGAAGGTCACTGTGCACGAGCTCCTGGGTGCCTGCTTTCTCGCACTTGTCGCTGATCGATTCCCACAGCCGCGTCAGGAATAACATGTCTGCCCGCAGGGCCATTTCGTCGACGCCTTCCGCTGCCGTCCGCGCAATGAAACCACCCTTTAGTTCATGTTCCCGCACGAAGCATTCGAGTGATTTGCGCAGGCGTGTGCGTTCCTCCTCGTCCTCGATCTTCTGCGACACGCCAATATTGCTGTCTGCCGGCAGAAAGACCAGGTAGCGTGAGGGAATGGAAAGATTGGTGGTCAGGCGCGCGCCCTTGCTGCCGAGCGGATCCTTGACGACCTGGACGATAATCGGGCTGCCTGTCTGAACGAGGTCGGAAATGTTCGGGTTCTCGATACCCCTGGTATTGGCGATATCCGAAGCGTGCAGGAATGCCGCACGCTCGAGGCCTGCATCGACAAAAGCAGCCTGCATGCCGGGCAGCACACGACACACCTTGCCCTTGTAGATATTGCCGACGATCCCGCGTTTTTTGGTTCGCTCGACAATGACTTCCTGCACCACCCCGTTCTCGATGATGGCGACACGCGTTTCGGGCGGCGTGACATTGACGAGAATCTCTTCACTCATGCATTCTTTTCCTGAAGCAGCCTGATCCCCGCGCCGCGCAGCAACTCCGAGGTCTCATACAACGGAAGGCCCATGATACCCGAATAACTGCCACTGATTGCGCTGACGAACATCGCTGCCAGCCCCTGGATGCCGTAACCGCCGGCCTTGTCACACGGCTCGCCCGTCTCCCAGTACGCAAGCATCTCCGCTTCGCTGACCTCGCGGAACGTCACATCACTGATGCTTGTCTTAAGCCCGGACTCTTCTCCATGCACCAGGCTGACTGCCGTAATGACCTGGTGCGTGCTGGCAGCCAGCAGTCTGAACATCTCCATGAAATCGGCTCTGTCACGGGGCTTGCCGAGAATACGTGATTGCATGATGACATCGGTATCGGCCCCGAGAACGACGCGTCCCGGCATAATCCCGGCAACAGACCTTGCCTTCTCGACGGCCATGCGCCTGACGTAATCGAGGGGTGGTTCATTGTCACGGGCCTCCTCGTCGATGCGGGAGGGGATCACCTCGCAATCAATGCCGATCTGCGCAAGCAAGGCTTGTCTGCGCGGTGAAGCCGAAGCAAGAACGATGCGCTGGGACATGGAACCTCCTGGCAATGCTGTGACCGGTCTCGGCGCGGCGCTGGAACTATCCCAGAATAGCGGCTATCTTTCCAGAGTATTCCGGAATCGATGCCATGCACTCCCTGACTGTCACAAGCCGGAACCCCGCCATCGTTGCGCAGGTCCGCATCCGCTGCTCGAGTGACCCCTGGGCCTCGGAGCAGCTCTCCATCGCACGCGGCGATTTTTTCACCGCCATGCGCATCATGTTTGCGCCTGACAGGCAGGCTCGTCGGGAGATTGCACTGGCATTTTTCAATCGCCGCTACCCTGAACAGCAGGGCCGCGCCTCGCTGTGCGCGGGCTATGCATTGCATCATGCGAGAACCATCGCGTTGCGCGGTGAATGCTGGTTTGTCGATCATCGTGACATGGTGCGTTTTGCGAGACTCGATTTCCCTGACTACCACAGCACGCCATTTCGGCCGCTGTTCATGCTGACAACCTGACACCATGCAGGTCTTCGACGGTTTTCCGAAAGACCTCTATCCGTTCCTGCGCGCCCTGGAGAAGAACAACAACCGCGAATGGTTCAACGCCAACAAGCAACGCTACCGTGACACCATCCTGGAACCCGGCATGGCCTTCATCGAGGCCATCGGCGAACGCCTCGGCGAAGTCAGCCCGCACTTCCGCGCCATCGCGAAAAGCAACGGCGGCTCCATGTTCCGCATCTACCGTGATGCGCGTTACGCACGCGGCCGACCCTACAAGGAAAACATCGGTTTTCATTTTCGCCACGAACTGGGGCGCGACGCCCACGCGCCAGGTTATTACGTGCACATCGAGCCGAAGCTGACCTTGATCGGCTGTGGTATCTGGATGCCGCCCTCGCCTGCACTGGCGAAAATTCGCGCCTTTATCGATGACAATCCCAATGCCTGGAAAAAGGCGCGCGACGACAGGACACTCTGCAAGCGCTTCGGTGAAATAGAGGGCGACCGGCTGAAACGTCCGCCGCGGGGATATGCGGCCGACCATCCGCTGGTCGAGGACCTGAAACGCAAATCCTTCTTTGTCATGCAGGAACACGGGCCTGCACTTGCGGGCAACGCCGAGCTTGTCGACGAATCGATTGCAGCCTTCAGGGATGCAGACCCGCTCATGCGTTATCTCTGCATGGCACTGGGTGCAGAGTTTTGATCGACGACAGCGAAAAGATTGCTCCCACGAAAAACACCAGGGCCGGTTTTCGACACCGCATCGAGAAGGGGGGCATCGTCACGAGACCGCCGGCCGATATGGCGATCGAAAAAACCGGGATCGCCAGGATTTCCATGCCGTCTGCAAAGAGAGATTTCTGTGCCTGCCGGCTTTTCTGGAAAACAGGACACCATTACCCGAACCGGACTGGTACCACAGGGTTGTCGCCTTCGTGTTCTTTGTGTTCTTCGTGGTGAACTCTGAATTACTCCAGATCAACCCGGAAACTGTAGCCGTGCTTCTCGAACCCCAGTGATTCGTAGAAGGCATGCGCGCCACTCCGGGCGAGGTTCGACGAGAGCATCATCTTGTAACAGCCTTTCTGCCTGCAGATCGCCATTGCATGTTCCATCATCGCCCTGCCAACTCCGTGGCGCTGAACTTCAGGCTCGACAACGACGTCCTCGACGATGCCGGATGGTGTACCGCACTCACCAAGGTTATCCATGATGAGCAATGCGAATGTACCGGCGAGCCGGTCGCCATACTCGGCGAGATAAAGCTGATAGTCGGGATAACTCCTGATGCGCTCGAACAGTCGCTCTGCATCGGCAACCGCGAGCGCCTTGCCATCGAGGGCGCGCGCATAGAGATCGAGAATTCGTGGCAGGTCATGCCTTGTCGCTACCCTGAGGCTCAGGAGGTCATCCATCACATCTTCCACCGGGAGTGTCGAGGCAGAGCTGCCAGTAAGCCGTATCGATCAGTTCACCGAACTTGCAGCCGACGCCCTCGAGCACACCTGCCCGTCTGAACCCCAGTGTCGCGTGGAAACGCTCGCTTTCCTCGTTCGGCAATGCGATCACACCGATCATTCTGCTGATGCCATAGCCGGGGGCAAGCTCGATGAGTTTGCGGTACAGCGCCGTGCCAATCCCTCTGCCGGTTGCATCCGGCAGCAGATAGACCGAGGATTCGGCGACATGATCATAGGCCGCACGGGAACGGAAACGCGCAAGATAGGCATACCCGAGCAGCCGTCCCCCCTCTCTCCAGGCGATCCAGGGATAGGACGGGGTGATGCTGAGGATACGCTGCGCCATCCCGGCAGTGCTGACCGGATCAATCTCGAAAGTCACCCTCGAATTGAGAACATAGGGATTGTAGAGAGCCGCAATGGCCTCCGCATCGGCTTCTGTCACCTCGTCAATCATCCGGATTTCCGCCCCCCCGGGCCGGCTTTCTTTCCTGCATATTCTATCTGATTGACTCTTGTCATCATCATGCAACCTGCGGCAACGTATCATCACAAGATTATCCTTACACAGTCTCATATGAAGGGAATGACCATGAATTACGTCTATGCATTCGAGGACGGCGACGGCAAGAACAAGAAACTTCTTGGAGGCAAGGGTGCGAACCTCTGTGAAATGACCCAGTTCGGACTCAACGTCCCGCCGGGGTTCGTCATCACGACTGAGGCCTGCCTTACCTATCTCGACAACGGCTCGTCCGCCCTGCCCGATGGCATCATGGACGAGGTCCGCGTGCAGATGCAGCAAGTGGAGGCAAAGACCGGCAAGGGCTTCGGCGATGCCGACAATCCGCTCCTTGTCTCGGTGCGCTCAGGTTCAGCACTGTCGATGCCGGGCATGATGGACACCATTCTCAACCTCGGCCTCAATGACGACACCCTGAAGGGAGAGATTGCACAGACCGGCGATCCCCGCTTCGCCTACGATGCCTGGAGACGTTTCATCCAGCTTTTCGGCAAGGTCGCCATGAACGTCCCGGACGAGCTTTTCGACAAGCAGTTCGATGAGGTCAAGGCGCAGGCACACGTCACCGAGGATGTCGGTCTGTCGGCAGACAATCTCCGCGATATCTGCGACCGCTTCCTGAAAGTCTTTGAAAAGCACACCGGCCGCCCCTTCCCGCAGGATCCCTATGAGCAGCTCGAGATCGCCATCCAGGCCGTCTTCCGCTCCTGGACGGGCAAGCGTGCCGTCGATTACCGTCGCGAATTCAATATCACGCCCGAGATGGCCAACGGCACAGCCGTGAACATCTGCACCATGGTCTTCGGCAACCGCGGTAACGATTCGGCCACAGGCGTCGCCTTCACGCGCAACCCGGCAACCGGAGAAAACGTGCTCTTTGGCGAATACCTCGTCAACGCCCAGGGCGAGGACGTGGTCGCAGGCATCCGCACCCCCAAACCGATTGCCTATCTCTCCAGGGAGATGCCCGAGATGGCGCGTCAGCTCGAAGAGCTGCGCCAGAAACTCGAGGAACACTACCACGAGGTCCAGGATTTCGAATTCACCATCGAGCGCGGCACGCTCTACTGCCTGCAGACGCGCAACGGCAAGATGAACGCGCCGGCGATGGTGCGCACCTCTGTCGAGATGCGCGAGGAGGGACTCATCGATACGGCGCAGGCATTGCTCAGAATCGACCCGACGATGCTCGAACAGATGCTCTATCCCCGCCTCGACAACAAGGCCAAGGCCAAGCCGATTGCGCAGGGCCTTCCCGCATCTCCGGGCGCCGCCACCGGCATCGTCGTGTTCGATGCTGACCGTGCCGAAATCATGGGCAAGGAACAGGGCCACAAGGTGATCCTCGTCCGCGAGGAGACCAAGCCCGAGGACATCCATGGTTTCTTTGCTTCCCAGGGTATTCTCACGAGCCGCGGCGGCAAGACATCACACGCTGCCGTCGTCGCACGGGGGATGGGCAAGCCCTGCGTCGCCGGTGCCGAGGGCATCCATGTCGACGTGTCCCGGCGTGTGGCAGAGATCGGCGAGGTGATCATCGAGGAAGGCGATTTGATCACCATCGATGGCAGCTCCGGCAATGTCTTTCTGGGAAGTATCCCGATGGTGGAGCCTGACTTTACGGAAGAGCTCAACCGTCTGTTGCGCTGGGCTGACGAAGAGTCGCGCCTCAAGGTCATGGCCAATGCCGATAGCCCGACGGACGCGCGACGTGCGCTGAAATACGGCGCCACGGGTATCGGTCTGTGCCGCACGGAGCGTATGTTCAACGCCGTCGAACGGCTGCCGACCGTGATCGAGATGATCGTCGCAGAGAATACCGAGGAACGACAGGCGGCACTCGACAAGCTGCTGCCCATACAGCGCGATGACTTCAAGGAGCTCTTCGAGATCATGGCGCCCATGCCGGTGACGATCCGGCTTCTGGATCCGCCGATTCACGAATTCCTGCCAACCGAGAACCAGCTCGAGGAAGATATCGCAAGGCTGAGCCATCTGCAGGAATCCGTCGATGGCATGTCAGTTCTTGCATCCAGCGTCATGCTGCTGGCCGATCCGAACGAGGCACGCCAGACGTCCGACTACCTGCGCGGGATGGTGGATGCATCACTCGTGACGCGCGCAATCGAGAAAAAGGAACAGATGCTGCGCAAGGTGCGCATCCTGACAGAGACCAACCCGATGCTTGGTCACCGCGGCGTGCGGCTAGGCATTACATTCCCCGAGATCTACGCGATGCAGGTGCGCGCCATTCTCGAGGCTGCCGCAGACTGCACCACCCGCGGCCTCGATGTGAACCCGAGAATCATGGTACCCCAGGTTTGTACGCACGAGGAGCTGCGCCTCGTACGCAAGGCGGTGGACCAGATCCACAAGGAAGTCGAGCAGGCATCCGGACAGCCCGTTCGCTTTCAGTTCGGCACCATGATCGAGGTTGTTCGCGCCTGCATGAGGGCCGAATCGCTGGCCGGCGATGCTGACTTCTTCTCTTTCGGCACCAACGACCTGACCCAGGCTACATTTTCTTTCTCGCGCGAGGACGCCGAAAACAAGTTCCTGCCGATGTATAACCGGATCGGTATCCTCAAAGACAACCCCTTCGAGGTTCTCGACGTCAAGGGTGTCGGCAAGCTCATGAAACTTGCCGTCGAATGGGGGCGCGAACTCAAGCCGGACCTGGATGTGGGTATCTGCGGCGAGCATGGCGGACATCCCAAATCCATCGCCTTCTGTCATGAAGCCGGGCTCAATTATGTCTCCTGCTCGGCGCCGCGCGTACCGGTCGCGCGTCTTGCCGCGGCGCATGCGAGCCTGCGGCCGGAAGGCTTCTTTAATGACCGTTAACAGCCGAGCTGTTGAGAACAGGGGGCGGAGATCATGTCTGAGAAATGCTCTCCGACGCTTACCGGGCCAGAAAATCCGATAGTTGCCGGTAATACTCGTCCTTTTCCGAGAGTGAATTGTGGCCTGCACCGGCAATCGTGGCGACTCGCGCGCTGCCAGGCGCAAAGGCATCGACCAGCCTGCGGCTCGATGCCGCCGGCACGATCCTGTCATCGCCCGCCACGAGGATGAGTGTCTGCGCATCGATGCGGGGCGCACGCTCCGCAGATGCATAGCGTTCCCGCAGCAACAATCCCGCCGGGTAGAGCGGAAAAGCCTCTTCCGCGATACCTGCCAGGCTGTCAAAAGGCGTCACCAGCACGAGCCTGTCGATCCCTCTCTCGGCAGCAAGCCATGTCGCGACAGCGCTCCCGAGACTTCTGCCGATAACATCAACGCCCTCGTGGCGCGGCCGGACTGCATCGTGGATATGCAACGCGTCCTTGTAGAACGCCTGCTCACCCGGCTCGCCCGTGCTGCCGCCGTAACCGCGGTAATTGACGAGGTAGAGTGTCTTTTCGGGCAAGGCCTGTGAAAGCCGTTGCGCGCTGTAGCCGACAGCCTCTGCATTGCCCCCGAAATAGAGCACCGCCGCCGGCTTGCCCGGGTTCATGACATGTACGCGGATACGTTGCCCGTCAATCAGGAAGCGCTCCGTGTCGAGATCATGGCGCGCCGGGGCGAACCCCGGGTAGTAGATCATGCGGGACTGGTTGAGGTAGAGATAAAGCCCGAACAGCAGGTATGCCGCTCCCGCCAGAACAAGAGCTCCCAGCAGGATTCGCTCAGGATTCTCCGGCATGATGCAGCGTGATCTGCTGGAACGGGATCTCCCAGCCGTGATCTGTAGCCGCTTCTACGCACCAGCGCTGGATCGCTCGACGCAGACGGTTGTATAGATCACCAAGCTCGCCCCTGAAATCGGCGATCACGACGATGTCGAGTGACGAGGTGTTCGCCTGCGCGAACTCGACACGCAGGTTCAGCAGCTTGTCGCCGTAGCCCTCTTCCTCGATGCGCTTCGCGACATGTGCCTCGAGCAGCGCCGGTATCTCTTTCGTGCTCTGCGCCTGCAGATCATAGGTGATGCCGAAGACTTCCTTGATGCGGAAGTTCGTGGCAAGGTTCAGCGGGGAACCACCGAGAAAATCCTCCATGGTATAGGTTCGCTGTGCGCCTCCTCGCTGAACGAGTGTCACCAATTCCTGCGATATGCCGATCACCTTGCCGCGCGTGCCATCTGCCATGATGATCCAGTCGTCTTTCTTGCAGGGGAACCAGGGCTCTTCCCTGGCAAGCGGCCGTGACTTGAGATCGACAAGGTCATCGAGCGGAACCCGCTGGACAAGTCTTGCAATCGGATTTTCGAGTTTCGAATAGAAATTGATCTCCGCGATCTTCCACGGCAACCCGTCGAGAAAGATTCGCTCCCCCTCGCGTACCGATCCGATATTCAGGAACAGCTGCATCTGTTTCCAGTATCGCGGCAAGGTCTGTCGAAGGGTCCACGCGAGCCCGATCAGTATAAGCAGGCCGATGCTGAAGAGCACCCAGTCCTCGACCACGTAAAAGACAACCATGGGTCCCGAGATGACCAGTAGCAGTGTCAGGATGCGATGGAACAGGTCGAGCAGCCGGGTCCGGAAGCTGCGATGCTCCTTGCGATAATCCGGGATGAGACGCGTCATAACCTTGTAGATCAACCGTGATACCACCAGGATGACAACCACGACGAGCAGGGCTTGCAGCAGGTAACGTCCCCGCTTCTGGAAAAAGCTCTTCAGATAACTGCTCGACGATTCAGTGAAAGATTTTTCACTGCTCTCCAGCATATCGAGCTGCAGTTGTGCCGCCTGCAGCTCGCTCTTAACGAAAGAGCGCTGTTGCTCCCAGTCTCGCAAGAGTTCCTGGAGCCTGGTACGTACTGCTTCGCTTTCGGTACTGTCGATGAGTTTCGACAAGCTCTCGATGGCCTTCTCCGCAAGCGGCAGCTTCTCGGAATAGCGGGCGATGGCTTCCCTGAGCTCCGACTTCTTGCGGACATCGCTGGTCATATCCTTGAGTTCCTTCACCACCGGTTCGACCAGCGAGAGAATCTCCTCCTGGAAATTGAATTTCTGTTGCTCCAGTGTTCGCAGGTTCCCAAGGTTGGTACCCGCAGCAATTTCTTCGAAATTCTGACGGGTCGTACGAAGGTCAGCCTGAAGCTTCTCGAGTTGCTCCGTCAGCACCTGCTTCTCGGCCTCGGATTCGGCAGCCTTCAGTGATTCGCGGATGCGCGCGATATCCTCCTGCAGAGACGCCTGCAGCTTGAGAAAATCGGCAAGGCTCTGCAGCGTCTCGCCAATCAGCGCGGTATCTTTCGGCTCCTCCTCCACGGCATATAGCCAGGGTGAGAAGATGAGCAATCCACAGAGAATCAGGGTACGTGTGACGGTCATGTTGAATCAGGCTTTTGTTTCACGATATCGACTGCTCCCTGCATTGCAAGGTTCTGATGTGCGGTCCCCGTCGCCGTAACTGGGCTCACAGGTCTCTCATCGATGCAAAGGAGAATGCCAGCACGATGAAAGCGCTCGCCGTTGCCCATGAGCCCAGGATGCGGATGCCGATTTTCTGCCATGCCCTGTTCGCGAACTCGGCTGCGGCAGCAGCATAGAGAATGAGCAGAAAACCGCCGACGCCTGTACCGGTCAGGATTGCCAGCTTTGCCCTGCCCTGGAGTTCCGGCTGCGAGGAGTCGAAACCCGCAAGCAAGGCTGCCACTGTAGCTATTGCCATTAATGGCATCAGGGACAGCTGCATTTCGGTCGCCACGAGCACACCACAGAGAACAGCCATCGACAATAACAGCATCTCGCCGGTCGACTCAGGCAATGCCAGATCGAATTGTCCTGTCACTGCCAGTGCCGCAATCAGGACGAGCAGAAAAGTGATCAGGGGGGCCTGCATGCGCTTCACTCCCTGCTGGCCGATCAGCAGCCCGGCCGAGACGATCGCAAGCAGGTGTGCCGGTACCAGTACAGGGTGCAGCACACCGTTGTAGAAGCTGTCCATCCCCTCGATTGGTGCGTGTGCCAGTACGAGCCCTGGCATGCCGGCCAGAACAAGCGCGAGAAGCAGGCGCATCATATTTTCATGCGACGCCGAACAGAAATGCAAAGCCTCCCAGCGCGATCAGCCCGCCACCGGCGCGCACAGCAACCTTCCCGGCAGGCCAGTGCGCCAGTCCGCCGAAGGCGATACCACAAAGGTGCAGCAGGCCCGTCGCGATCACGAAACCGAGGCTGTAAGCAAGTGGATTGGCTGCGTTCGGAAGCTCTGTGCCGTGCGCATGCCCGTGAAAGATTGCGAAGGCCCCGACAATGACGGCGGCCACCCAGATCGGCGGGCGTACGGCGAAGGCCACCATGGCACCGAGAACGATGGCCGAGACTGCTATGCCGGTTTCCAC
>JASFFK010000006.1:0-18881 GCA_050124335.1 Chromatiales bacterium
ATTCCCGCTTTCCCGGAACTGTTTCCCATGATTTCCATGAGAAGGAGGCGCTGTACAACGCCTATCTCAGGGATGTCGAGGAGCAGCATGAGCGTGGATGGCAAGTCCGCAAGGGGTGGAAGCAGAAACCTGTCGTTGGCGATCCGGAGCTCTTCATGGTCGAGGTGCGTGATCGCGATGGTGTCCCGATCCGTGGTGCCAGCGTGACGGGCGAGTTCCTGCGCCCGTCCAGCAGTGACGATGATTTCAGCTTCGAGCTCGCCGAGGCTGCCGAGTATGGTTTCTACGAAACATCTCTGACCATGCCCCGCCCCGGGATCTGGAAGCTCGTTCTGCGTATCACCAGGGGTGAGGACGTGCATGAGATCCGTGCCACCACTGCCGTCTCGTCGCGGGAGTAGCCATATGAATGCCGGTAACGACCAGAGCTGTTTCCACTGTGGCCTGCCGTTGCCGGAAGACGAGGTTTTTCCGGTCACCATTCGGGGAGAGGAGCGCAAGATGTGCTGCCGTGGCTGCCAGGCTGTCGCGCAGGCGATTGTCGATGGTGGACTGGAATCCTTCTACGACCATCGTACCGAGACATCCCGCAAGGCCGATGAGCTGATACCGGAAGAGTTGCAACGTTTCGATCTCTACGACGAGGAGGCTGTGCAGGCGAGTTTCGTCAAGGTTGCCGACGATGACCGGCGTACCGCCTCGCTGATTCTCGAAGGGATCACCTGTGCTGCCTGTGTCTGGCTCAATGAGCGCCACGTTCGTGCCTTGCCGGGGGTGCTGTCATTCGATGTCAACTATACGACGCACCGCGCGCGCGTCGAATGGGATAACTCGCAACTGCATCTAAGCGATATTCTCAAGGCAATCACGGCCATCGGCTATGTCGCACACCCGTTCGATCCGGGCAGGCAGGAAGCGATCTACAAGAAAGAGCGAAAGCGCGCGCTGCGGCGGCTGGCGATTGCAGGTGTGTGCGCCATGCAGGTCATGATGCTTGCCGTGGCGCTCTACTCTGGCGACTACTACGGCATGGATGAGAAGATGCAGACCTTCATGCGCTGGGTCAGCATGCTGCTTGCAACGCCCGTCGTCTTTTACGCCTCCACTGATTTTTTTCGCAATGCCTGGCGTGACCTGCGACATTGGCAGGTCAGCATGGACGTGCCGGTTTCACTTGCCATTGGTGGCGCCTATTCCGCCAGCGTCTGGGCGACAGTGACCGGTGGCCACGAAGTCTATTTCGATTCTGTCACCATGTTTTCCTTCTTTCTGCTCTCGTCGCGCTTTCTTGAAATGGGAGCGCGTCACCGCGCCGGTCAGGCGGCCGAGGCGCTGGTGCGTCTGTTGCCTGCAACAGCCACGCGGCTCCTCGACGGGAAGGAGGAGGTGGTGTCCATCAGGGACCTGGTTCCGGGCGATCGCGTGCTGATCCGTCCGGGCGAGACGGTGCCGGCCGACGGTATCATTGTCGACGGAGTGAGCTCTGTCGATGAATCCCTGCTGACTGGCGAGAGTCTCCCGCAGTTGCGTCGGCAGGATGACGAGATCATTGGCGGCAGCCTCAATGTCGAGAGTCCGCTCGTCATGCGCATCGACAAGACCGGCGAGGATACAGTCGTCTCGGGGATCGTGCAGCTACTCGAGCGGGCGCAATCCGAGAAGCCAAGGATTGCCCGCTATGCCGACCGGATCGCCGGCTGGTTCGTTATGGCCGTATTGTTGCTGGCCACTGCTGTTGCGATCTACTGGTGGCATCATGATCCGGATGCCGCTTTTGCAATCACGCTTTCCGTCCTGGTCGTAACCTGTCCCTGTGCTCTGTCACTGGCAACGCCTGTCGCAATAACCGCGGCAACCGGAACCCTGACAAAGATGGGGCTGCTCGTGACCCGCGGGCACGCCATCGAGAGCATGGCGAAAGTGACACAGATGGTCTTCGACAAGACAGGCACACTCACTCGCGGAAGGCTTCAGCTGCTCGAGACCGTTCCGTTGTCTAACCGCTCAAAGGAGGAGCTGCTGGCGATTGCGGCAGCCCTCGAAGCACAGTCGGAACATCCCGTTGCGCGTGTCATTGCGCGTCATGGTGATGGCCTCATCGCGGATCACGTGCAATCGACGCCAGGTCAGGGTATCGAAGGGCATGTCGAGGGGCGTTATTACCGCATCGGCACCCCTGCGTTCGTCGCTGCACTCTCGGCGGGAGAAGCGCCGTCCGGGGATTCAGTCAACAGCCAGGTCTGGCTTGGTGATGAGAATCAGATTCTCGCTCGTTTCGAGCTGGGTGACGAATTGCGCGAGAACGCACCTGCTGTCATCGCCGGCTTGCGTGATCTTTCGATCGAGCCCCACCTGCTCTCCGGCGATGCCGCGATGCCGGTTGCCGCGATCGCAGATGCGCTGGATATCGACAAGCGCGTTGCCGGTGCGTCGCCTCAAAGCAAGCTTGCCTATGTGCGAGACCTGCAGGAGCGTGGGGAGGTGGTGGCCATGGTCGGTGATGGCGTGAATGATGCGCCGGTGCTGGCCGGGTCAAATGTTTCCGTGGCAATGGGCAGCGGTACCGAGCTTGCGCATGCCAGTGCTGACTTCGTGATGCTGTCAGACCATATCGAGAACCTGCTTGGCGGTGTGCGGATGTCGCGCCAGACAATGCGGATCATACGCCAGAATCTGACGTGGGCGCTGATGTATAATGTGGCTGCTCTGCCGCTGGCTGCGGCGGGTTATGTTGCTCCGTGGATGGCTGCGCTCGGCATGTCCGCAAGCTCCCTTGTGGTGGTTGCCAATGCCTTGCGACTGCGCCAGTCCACCGGAAACTGATGATGGATACTTCTAGAAACGCTTGTTTTCCAGCGATTGCAGCGCCTGAAACCTGCATGGGTGCCCGTCTGCCCTTTTACAAACCAGGGTTTTGCGAGCGGTGCTTTCCTGTCTGCACAAAACAACCCGAATGCCCGGAGGCGCCCATATGAGCATTCTGTATTTGCTGATTCCGCTGGCGGTCATCCTGATGGTCGTCGCGGTCGCTTTTTTTATGTGGACCATCAAGAGTGGTCAATACGAGGATCTCGAGGGGCCCGCGCATCGTATCCTGATGGATGACGATGATCCCATGATCCCGAAGTCGGACAGATCGAAAACGTCCGGCGATGACGAATCGAAAAAGTAACTGGAGAGAAACCATGTTTAGTCACGAAAACCTGCCGCTCACCCTGACCATCCTGCTGATCATCTTTTCATGGCTCAGCTTTTTGTCGGTGATTCTCTTCGGCTGAAATCCTTCCGCTGCGGAGTGGCAAGGCCCGGCATCGCCGGGCTTTTTTGTGACTGGCGCACAGTGGCAGCCTAGATTTCCACCATTTCAAAGTCGAGCTTGCCGACACCGCATTCCGGACATTCCCAGTCGTCCGGTATGTCATCCCACTTCGTGCCTGGTGCGATGCCCTCGTCCGGAAGGCCCGCCGCCTCGTCATAGATAAAGCCGCATACGATGCATTCCCACTTTTTCACTCTCTTACCTCCCGCTCATGGTCACGGCATCCAAGTTTTCAGGATGCTATTGTGACCCGGGGGCCATGGAACAAAGCCATGAAAAGAACAGAGAATTTTCATAAGGGGCTGGCTGTGGGTGCCGGTGCAACATCATCAGCATGATTTCTGCCCCGGCCCAGCGGATCGTTACTATAATGCGGAGAAAAGGGATTCCCGCAAATTCACCCATGCAGACATTGCGCTTCTGGCTAACAGCAACACTTCCGCTGCTTCTTGCTCCCGGGCTCCTCGCTGCCGGGCTCTATGGTGAACGCTATTGCGAGCAGCCGGGCTACTATTGCCTGACAGTCGAGCCAGGTGACAGCTGGGAGTCTCTGTTTTCCTTCGAGAAGCACAGGGATACCGTCATGCGGCTCAACCGGATGAACATCCGCTTGCACCCGGGTATGCGAATTGCCGTACCCCGGGATCTCGATTTCGTGAGTCCCGAAGTCATCGCGCCCTTTGATGCCTATATCGAGCCAGGCGACAGCAACCTGATCATGATTGATCTGGATGAGCTCTCATGGGGCGCCTACAGCGCGGATGGCGAACTCCTCAAGTGGGGCCCGATTTCAGGTGGCAAGGACTACTGCGCCGATGTGAAGCGTCCCTGTCAGACGCTGCCGGGAGATTTCACGATCTACCGCGCGGGAACCGTCAAGTGCAAGTCAAAGAAATTTCCGGTCGGCAAGGGCGGGGCCAAGATGCCCTGGTGCATGTTCTACGATGGCGGGTACGCCATTCATGGCTCCTACGAGGTTCCCGGCTACCATGCCAGCCACGGTTGTGTTCGCACTTTCATCGAGGACGCGCGCTGGCTCAACCGGAATTTCATCCACATAGGCTGGACGCGGGTGATCATTCGCTGATGCCATGTGGTTTGCAGGCATCAGCGAATGACTGATCAGTTGTTGTCTGTGGGCGCAGAGCCTGCTTCAGCCGGTGGAGGAGCGGGCCTGGCCGGCGGGTTGTCGAAGTCGACCATCTTCAGCATATCCGGCATCGCCTTCTGCATGGCGACGACCACGTCGCCACCGATTGCCTTGCCGACAATACCGAGGTTCATCATCGCGATGTAGGTGTTGCCGTCCGACTTCTCGTAGACGGCGAAGGTGCAGGGCATCATGACCGAGAGGTACTTGTTCTCGTCCGACTTCAGCAAATCAGCAGCGATTGCAGGCTCACACATTTTCAGGAGCTGCATCGGTCCGATATCGGTCCCGACAATTTTCTTGAAGTTGGCCTGGAAATTCGCTTTCCACTTCTTCGGCACTTTCCAGCCAAGCGCCTTCGCATTTTCCTCGAGTTTGACGAGTGTCTCCTCGAAACCGTAAGGGCTTGCGATCTCCCTGACCAGGAGATTGGGTGTCTGGGTCTTGATGACAAAAAGTGTTCCGAAGACACCGATCAGAAGCGCCACAAGGAAGGTGACGAAGGTGTGACCGGATTGTGTTCTCATTCTGTTTCTCCTCTGGCAAGGTGTCTGGCCTTGCAGCAATGATCGTGGGTACGGAATGTTAGCATGCGATGTCAGCGTTGCCGCAACCTGAGCGGTTCCTGCTCAAAACGGATTCCTTTCCAGCCATGGCGCATGAAGGTACGGATGTTGGCATGGCTCTCACAACCCGGGTCGGCCAGCACCTGTCGGTAATGTTCACCGAAGCAGGCCAGCAGCTGTTTTTCATCGAGGCCGTTGAGTTTGCCGAACGCGAACAACCTGCAAGAGCCCTGGTTCTGGTCAGGTGTATTGTAGAGAATGTCGTCGCCGAGCCCGTTGTTGAAAGCGGTCGGCGTGAAATCATAGTTGGCTTCGATGATGGCCAGGGTCTCCTCGAACATCAGGGTGTCGTCCCTGCCGAGGCGGGAGATAAAATCGTCCAGTGTCATTGGTAATATCATCTGTGCTTTCTGTACAGCTTAGCACGCAGTCCGCCCGGTTTCGGTTAGACTGCCGTGAAACCAGTCACCGGAGGAATGAGAGATGAAAGTCGGATATATCGGCCTGGGGCTCATGGGGCGTCCCTGTGCGCTGCACCTGCACAATGCCGGTCACAAACTGGCTGTCTACGCCCGTCGCCAGGTCAGCCTTGCCCCGTTCGAAGAGGCAGGCGCCAACATCTGCATGACCCCGGCTGAGGTCGCCGCGGACTCGGATGTCATCTTCGTCAACGTCTCCGATACGCCTGATGTAGAAGAGGTCGTGCTGGGCGAGAAGGGGATCATCCACGGGGCCAGGCCAGACTCGGTCGTTGTCGATATGAGCACCATCTCGCCGGTTGCAACACGCGAGATTGCCGCCAGGCTAGGGGAGAAGGGGATCCACATGCTCGACGCGCCCGTATCCGGTGGCTCCATGGGCGCGGAAGCCGGGACCTTGTCGATTATGGTCGGGGGTGACCGTGAAATCTTCGAACGTATTCTTCCGCTCTTTGAGGTTATGGGCTCGAACATCGTCCATATCGGGGAGAATGGTGCAGGCCAGGTCACCAAGGCTTGCAATCAGATCGTGATCAGCCAGACTATCGCGGGTATCGCGGAAGCCTGGTGCATGGCCGATGCCATGGGTGTCGACAAGAACAAGGTTCGCCAGGCGCTCATGGGGGGGTTTGCCAGCAGCCGTATCATGGAACTCCATGGCCGGAAGATGATCGACGGGGATTACACGCCCGGTTTCAAATCCGTGTTGCACAAGAAGGATATGAACATGGTGCTGCAGGCAGCGAATGCGCTGGGTCTCTCCCTGCCCGGCTCGGCGCTTGCGACCCAGTGGCTCAATGCACTGGTTGGCCAGGGAGATGACGAACTCGATTCCTCGGCGATCTACAAGATCATGAAAAAACTGAATGCCTGATCAAGGCAGATGCCGGCTGGTGATTGCGCTGCAGATGGCCCGATCCTGACGGAACATCCAGCAGGTTACTGACGCCCTCAGGGCATCATCTTCATCGGCCTGGCGATCTTGCGGGTGTTCTCGCGCATGATGCTGACGTTATGCGTCATAGTGATGAACCGACCATCGATATTGGTCATGCCCTGGCTCATGAGATGCATGTCCTGGTCGATCAGTTGCATGCTTTCGCTGATGTTTCCCATGGAACTGCTGACGCTTCCCATGGAGGTTGTCAGTGAGCCCATGTTCCCCGCGATCTTGTCCATATGCTGCATGTCACGGTCGAATGATGAGACACGGTCGGTGATGTTGATCATGTCTTCCTTGATGACCTGCATGTTCTGGTGCATTGAATCCATGTTGCTGACGATGCCATTGAGGTTTTGCGACAGGACCCAGACATAGTAGACGTTGAAGATCGCGAGAATCGCGAGAAAGAGCGAGACCACGACGATAACGCCATCGGTAATCTTGAAATGACGGTAACGCTCGTCCAGGTGAAACTGTGTTTCCCTGCCAAGACGGGCGATGACCTGTATCCAGACGCGTTTCGAATCGCTTTGCATGATGGCGGCCTATGGGAACGGGAACATGTCATCCATGCGCCGCGCAGGCTTCGACATTCTGTCGATGTCATAGCTCATGCGGTTGACCTCGAAGTCCATGCGGTCCATGGTGACAGAAATGTTGCTGACGTTGTTGCGCACGCCGTTGACGTTGGTGCTGATGCCGCTGACAGTGGATGTCATGGTTTTCATGTCTTCCACAATCTTGCTCATCTCCTTGTCCATGACGGTTGTCTGCTGCTCGATGTCACCGAGGAGGGAGACGCGTGTCTCCATCGAGGCGATATGACCCTGTATGCGATGCATCTGCTCCGATACCAGCGTGAAGTTGGTGTTCATGTCATTCACGATACTGGAGATCTTGTTGACCTGGGTGGAGAGGGTGAGCAACAGGATCAGGATCGAGATGGCAATGAGACCAAGAATGATGAGACCGGCCTGGATGCTGTGATTCAGCCGTGCCGCGAGGATGTTCTTCATCTCGATCTGACTCAGGATAATACCCTCGAAAGAACTCACAGCACGCACGAACTGCTGATGCAGGATCTTCTCGTCGTCGCTGGTCTTGATTTCAGGTATTTCGTCAGTCAATGATGAATCCCGTCGTTGGCTCGAGTTTCAATCTTACGTTATCTTCACGCCTTTTTCAGCCGCTCGCTGTGCCTTTTGTTTTCCGCATCAGGCAGATAGGTCGATCGAGGCGGGGCGTTGCCGCGACATGCCAGATGGCGGCTCTGATGCGTAACAGGCCTGTGCAACAATTCAACTCACTTCAAGCAGGCGATGGCGGAGTGACCAGAAGACCAGTTCGACGAGATTCCCTGCACCGGTTTTCTCCAGGAGTTTCTTGCGATGCGAGAAGACTGTTTTGGGACTGAGATAGAGTGCTCCGGCGATCTCCTGCACGCTCCGTCCCGTGCAGAGCATGGCAAGGATCTCCTTTTCACGGTCCGACAAGCTCACAGGCAGTGTCTCATCGCCGGCCGGCGATGCCGCCAGCGCCAGTTGCTGGGCGACGGTTCGTGACATGTAGAGCTCTCCTCGCAGAGCGGATTCGATTGCGCCGCTGAATTCAGAGGGCTTGTCATCGGTCGAGATGAAGCCTTTGACTCCCTGCCGTTTGAGTTTGTCGAGAAGGGCGTCATAGCGAAGCGAGGAGTAGATGATCATGACCGCTGACGGCTGCTTCTCGAGCAGGGCGGAGACAGCATCCCCCGGAGCGCCGCCTGCAATGTTCGTATTCACCAGGATGATGTCCGGAAGGGTTCGCGCCGTTTCTGAGAGCGCCAGCTCAAGATTCCTGCAGCGACTGACGAGGTCATGATGAGTCTGCCTGTCGAGATAGTCTGCAAGCAGTTCTCTGGTCAATGTCTCTTTTTCGGCGATCACGATTCTGGCCATGGGTCAGGTAGTCCTCTGGCGCATGATGATGCAAGCTGTCCGTTACTCGGTAAGTCCTGCTGCATCCTGCTTGCGGACTCCTGGAATCCTGTGGCTGTGGGCTCCTTGCCCGGTCGGCTCTCGAAAGATATTCAGTCGTTGATTGCCGGCCTGGTCAGTTCTGCGCGGGCCAGAGCATGATTCCAAGGTAGAAAAAGAACCCTGCCAGTAGCAGACAGCCTGTTGCAAGAGCGATTCCGGAGAAGGAGGGACCATGCCTCAACATCTCCCTGACAGAGAGAAAGACTCCTGCTGCATTGAGTAAAAAGGCGAACTCGCTCATGAGCAGGCGCATCAGGAGCGGCAGCACTCCCTGACTGTCCGGAACGTGGCCGCCGGTCTGGAGAATGATGAGCGCAAACAGCAGGCCGGTGCCAAGGGCGAGCCAGGGAAATTGATTGGTCTTCATGGTCCTCTCGCAGAACAGTCGCTGATGCCTGGCCGGGGTTCGAGTGCACAACCCGAAGCTTAAGCCTGTTGATATCTTTGTCAACTCCGGCCGCCGGGTACAGGCCGGCTTTTTCGGCATTGTATGCTTGCCGGGCCTTCGTGGCTGCCGGTATCAGCGGCCAATCCTCAGGTTCAGCGCTTCGAGCAGATGCCGGTTATCGAGCCTGTCACGGCCGTCCAGGTCCGCGATCGTGCGCGCCACCTTGAGTACACGATGAAATGCCCTGTGAGAGAGTGCCAGCCTTTCCATGGCCTCGGCCACGAGTACCTGCTGCGCGCTGCCGAGAAGGCAAAAGCGTTCGAGATCGCCGGGAGGAAGACGGCAATTGAGCCCCCCCTGTCGCTGTAGCTGACGCTGCCTGGCTGCTGCGACCTGTTCACGCAGTTGCCGGCTGCCGGTGCGGTTGCCGTCCGCGGATGCGAAGTCTTTTGATGAGACTGCCGGAACCTCGATCTGGATATCGATGCGATCCATGAGGGGGCCTGAGATCCGGCCGCGATAGCGATCAATCTGATCGGCGCTGCAGCGGCATGATTTCGTCGGATGTCCGTGGTATCCGCAGGGACAGGGATTCATGGCTGCAACCAGCTGGAAGCGTGCCGGAAATTCCGCCTGCCTGCCGGCACGGGAAATCGTGATATGGCCATTTTCGAGTGGTTCCCTGAGCGCTTCGAGTACGCGCCGGTCGAACTCCGGCAGCTCATCCAGAAAGAGGACCCCGTGATGACTCAGGGAGATCTCTCCCGGAGCCGGTATCGTACCGCCGCCGACCAGCGCGGCCGGGGAAGCTGAATGATGCGGAGCCCTCCAGGGAGGGCGCCGCCATTCCGCGATATTGAACTCAAGGCCGGCTACGGAACGCACGGCCGCGCTTTCGAGCGCTTCCTGTTCGCCCAGTTGCGGCAGGAGCCCGGGCAGCCGGCTGGCAAGCATGGATTTCCCTGTGCCTGGAGGTCCGCTCATCAGGAGCGAATGACCACCTGCTGCTGCGATCAGGAGAGCGCGTTTCGCCTGCTGCTGGCCGATGACATCGCGCATATCCGGCAGCGGTGCCGGCTGCGTGATGCTTTCTGGTCCGGGACGCCAGGGTAGTGCGGGTTGCGTCCCGTTGAAGTGTTCGCTGAGCTGCAGCAGAGTTGTGAAAGCCAGGATTCTGAGTCCGTCGACACAGGCGGATTCAGTGGCATTCGAGACTGGCAGCGTGAGGCTGTGCCTGGCCCTTGCTGTAGCCAGTGCAGCTGGCAGGATGCCCTTGACGGGTCGAAGTTCACCTGAAAGCGCCAGTTCCCCGATGAACTCATGATCCTGCAGTGCTTTCCGTTGAATCTGGCCGCTCGCGGCCAGGATGCCGATCGCAATCGGCAGGTCGAAGCGACTGCCCTCCTTGGGCAGGTCGGCCGGTGCCAGATTCACGGTGATGCGTCGTGCCGGAAACTCGAAATTGGCGTTAACAATCGCGGCCCTTACCCGTTCACGGCTCTCCTGCACGGCTTTTTCAGGCAATCCGACGATCGAAAAAGCAGGCAGGCCGTTACCCAGATGGGTCTCCACCGTGATGAGGGGCGCATCGATGCCGGCCGAGGACCGGCTCAGAATGACGGAGAGATTGTGCATGTCCTTCCATGGACCTCGCTGTTGTTTCGGGCGCCTGTCAGCGGCCCCCGGTGTGGCTCAGCGCTGATCAGCCCTTCTCGAGTTCGCTGACCTTTTTTTCGAGCATGTCGAGTTTTTCACGTGTCCTTTCGAGTACCGCGCGCTGGATGTCGTACTCCTCACGGGAGACGAGGTTCATTTTCGACAATGCCGATTGCAGGGCACTGTTCAGATGCTGTCGTGTGTCGTCCTGCAATGTCGTCAGCCCTCTGGGCAGTGAATCGCTGATCTTTCGCGACAGATCGTCAAGGATTTTCGGATCGAACATCATGGTGTCAAACGGCCTGTTGTCTGGATTGAGTATGCCCGTAAAGCGTGCAAAAAAAAAGCGCAGCGGAGGATGCTGCGCTCAAGTTTGGATAACCACCAAAGGAGGATGGAGGAGTACTGAACCACCAAGTGATTCAGTATGTAAGAATCTTCTAATATAAAAGCGCGTTTGTCAAGCTGGCATGGGAAAAAAGTGCCATCGGAATAGATTAATTGATCGAAATCAATCCTTTGGGAGCATCAGGCGCTCAACCGGTCGCCCGTTGGCGAGATGGCTATCGAGAATTTCATCGAGGTCATCCTGGTCAACCCAGGTGTACCAGATCTCCTCAGGGTAGATGACCATGACAGGTCCCTGTTCGCAACGGTCGAGGCAACCGGCACTATTGATCCGGCAGTTTCCCCTTCCGTGGATCTCCATTTCCTTGGCGCGTTTCTTGAGGTAATCGCGGGCATGCTGCGAATCGTAGTCCTGGCAGCAGGGCTCGCCATTTTGCCGCTTGTTGGTGCAGACGAAGACATGATGCTTGTAGTAGGACATGGATAATTCCATCATGATTGAGTAGGTCAATAGTATACTTGCCGGTCCGGAATTACGGGAAGCTGCGGGTTTCTTCAGGGCGTGGACACTACCTCGATACAACAAAAGGCAGACCAGTGCGTCAAGTGTGGTTTGTGCCTGCCCCACTGTCCGACCTACCTGCTTTTCAGGGACGAAGCCGAATCACCACGAGGGCGAATCGCCCTGATACAGGGTGTTGCCAGCGGCCAGCTCAAGGCTGACAACAGGCTTCTTGGTCATCTCGATAATTGTCTCTTGTGCCGTCGCTGCGAAGGGGCCTGTCCCTCCGACGTCGAGTATGGCGCCATCCTTGACGAGGCACGCACAGAATTGACTGCGGGGAGGCATGGACGCCTGCTTGACCTGCTGACCAGCAACAGGCTGCTCGACATGGCGCTTGCGGTGGGGCGGGGTGTCGGCAGGTTTTTGCCGCAATCTGACGGGATCATCCTCGCGAAGTTGCTCGCACTGGTTCCGCAACACAGGCCCTTCAGTCTCAAAACGCGGCTCTATCCGGCGCTTTCCGAACCACGCGGGCATGTTCAGCTGTTTGCGGGTTGCATCGGTCGACATACCGATGCGCCTGCACTGCAGTCGCTCGTTGCGTTGCTGACAAGCCAGGGATTCAGTGTCAGCGTCCCGCCTGATCAGGCATGCTGCGGTGCGATGCATGCACATGCCGGAGAGCGCGCAAAAGCGCTTGCCTTTGTCGAGAAAAATCGCAAGGCATTCGGCGGCAAGGCCGATGCCATCCTCGTGACGAGCAGCGGTTGCGGTCTGCAACTGCAGGAATCCCTCGGGAGCCCGGTTTTTGAGGCAACGGCCTTTGTTGCGGAGCAGTGCCAGTTCCCGAAACTGCCCTCTGTCAGCCTCCGTCATACCGCTTTCTACATTCCCTGCAGCTTGCATGCGATGCAGCAGGCCGGGACCCTGCGCGGCCTGTTAACAGCGATCGGGGGCGGCGCCATTCAGGAGATCAGCGGGCTCGGCTGCTGCGGCGGGGCCGGCATGCATCTGCTGACACACCCTGACATGGCCAGGAGCCTGGCGGATCCTGTCGTCGAGAGGGTGCGCGAACTTGGAATCAACACCCTGTTGACGACCAACAGCGGCTGTTCCCTGCATCTCGGTCGATCTCTCGCAGATGCCGGCCTTTCCGTCACTGTCATGCATCCGCTAGAATGGCTTCAACAGCAGCTGGAGGCTAATCCATGAAGCGCGCCTACTCACCCTTCGACAGGCTGATCATGCAGTTCGATCAGGCCGTGCAGACCGTCTTTGGCCAGCCGCAGGTGACGGAACGTCCGAACCCTGCAGCGGGTATGCAGGAGACCGAGCTGAGCGACAGCGAGCGGGATCATACGGCCCGGCTCATGCGCATTAACCATACCGGCGAGGTCTGTGCCCAGGCCCTCTATCAGGGCCAGGCCGTGACTGCACGTGATCCCTCGGTCCGCCAGAGCATGGAACGTTCCGCACAGGAAGAGAACGACCACCTTGACTGGTGTGAAAGGCGTATCGAGGAACTCGGCGGCCGAACCAGCCTGCTCAATCCGTTATGGTATGCGGGTTCCTTTGCGATCGGGGCCCTGGCCGGCGTTGCCGGTGACAAGTGGAGCCTTGGTTTTGTTGCTGAAACCGAGCGCCAGGTCGAAAAACATCTGGAGGAGCATCTCGCGCAAGTCTCTCCCGCGGACCGCAAGACCAGAGCCATCCTCGAACAGATGAAAACAGACGAGATCGAACATGCCACCAAGGCTGTCGCCAGGGGCGGTGTCGAGCTGCCGGAACCCATCAGGCAGGCCATGCAACTCACTTCGAAAATCATGACGGGCAGCGTTTATCGCGTCTGATATCGAATTTCCGGAGTATTCCGGAACAGTCTGAACGACGCCGGCCGATGGCCGGCGTTTTTCCTTTGCGTTGATGAGTCCTGCTACAGCAGGAAGATCGTGGCAAGCCCGAGGAAGGCGAGAAAACCGACGATGTCTGTCACGGTCGTCAGGAAGACACCGCCGGCCAGCGCCGGGTCGACACCGAAACGGTCAAGCACCACAGGAATCAGGGCTCCGCTGATGGCGGCGGAGATCAGATTGATCGACATCGCCACGGCAATCAGCCAGGCGATGTTGATGTCGTCGAACCAGAGGCCTGCGATGACAGCGACAACTGCGGCCCAGATAAAGCTGTTGATGAGCCCGACGGAAAGTTCCTTGATAAGCAGCCAGCGCATGTTCGATGAAGAGAGTTGTCGCAGCGCAATACCCCGTATGGCCAGGGTCATGGTCTGGGTGCCGGCGATCCCGCCCATGTTTGCGACGATCGGCATGAGCACCGCGAGGGCGACGATCTTCTCGATCGTTCCCTGGAACTGGCCGATGACCCAGGAGGCGAGTAAGGCCGTGATCAGGTTCACACCAAGCCAGAGGGCGCGCCGTCTCGCACTGACCATGACCGGGGCGAACATGTCCACGTCTTCCGACAAGCCAGCCTGGCCCATGAACTGGTGTTCCCCCTCTTCGCGGATGACATCGACAACGTCATCGATGGTGATACGACCAACCACCTTTCCGGCATCGTCGATGACGGGTGCCGATACCAGGTCATGGAGCTCGAAACGGTTGGCGACTTCCCGTTCCGGCATGTCTGTCTGGAACGGCTTGATGTCAAGGCTCATGACCTCGGCCACGATTTCCGAGAGGTTGCCGGTGACGAGTTTGGCGAGCGGCAGCATGCCGAGGTACTCTGCGTTTCGGTTGACGACGATGAGCGCGTCGGTATCACCAGGGACGCGATCCCCGAGTCTGCGCAGGAATCGCAGTGCTGCATCGAGTGTGACTTCAGGGCGGATCAGCACCATGTCGGTGTTCATGAGACCGCCAGCCGTGTCCTCCGGATACGAGAGCATATCCTCGAGACTCTCGCGCCGCTGCTGATCGAGGGACTCGATGACCTCCTGTGTAATCGTCTCGGGCAACTCCTGGATCAGGTCGGCGAGGTCATCGAGGTCGAGGTTCTCGGCGGCCGCAAGCAGCTCGGCCGTGTCCATTCTTCTGATGAATTCGGAACTGACCTCGTCGGAAAGCAGAACCAGCACCTCTCCGTCCTGGTCTCCAATCAGTCCCCAGATGATCTCCCGTTCCGTCATCGGAAGACTCTCGAGGAGGTGCGCAATTTCAGCTGGAGCAAGCGCGTTGAGCAGTTTGCTTGCTTGCTGCAGGGCGCCGCTGTCGAGCATGCGCTGCACCCGCTCGTAGCGAGAATTTTCCTGGAGAGGGGCGGTCACTGGGTTGATATCTGGCCGTTGATAAACAGCGGCCAGTGTAGCAGGCAGGTAACAGAAACAGAATCTGCTGCTGAAAAAGAGTTCCCGGATGATCCGAATCTACTGATCAGCCGGTGAGTTCAGAACCGGCTGTGATCGATGCTTACTCCGCTTCGCCGAACCTGTTGTTGACGAGTTCCTCGAGGGCGTCCAGTGCTGCTTCGGCATCCTCGCCCTCGGCCTCGAGACGAATGCCGGTACCTTGCGATGCTGCCAGCATCATGACCCCCATGATGCTCTTGGCATTGACGCGTTGCGAATCCCTGTTTACGTGGATTTCCGCGTTGTAGCCATTCGCAACGGTGACGAGCTTGCTGGCTGCACGCGCATGCAGTCCGAGCTTGTTGATGATGGTGAGCTCTCTCTCTGGCATCATTCAGTCATGGTGATGCAGTTGCAGGCGCCTGCCATTGCCGCCTTTGCGACAGCTGTATGGTGCTGGTGCATGTAGTTGATGCCTCTCAGCAGCATTGGCAGGTTAATGCCGAATACCAGGCTGCTCTCTGCATGTTGAAGGTGCGCGCGCGTGGCGATATTCCCCGGTGTAGCGCCCTTGAGATCGCAGAGGATAAGCACGCCGTTGCCCCGGTCGCACTTTTCGACTTCCTCCAGCAGACTCCGCGCAACGCTATCGCTGTCGCAGTCCAGGTCGATATCGAATGCCACGAGCAGGCCTGTATCCCCGAGGATCTGGTTCGCGACAGAGACGAGGGAACTCGCAAGAGGGGCGTGAGCAACGACAATGAGACTGCATTCAGGCATTGGCAGAGGCGAGTTCCCGGTGGTTGACGATGCAATTGTATCCGTTTTGTGAAAGTCTTTCGGCAATCTGCTCGACGAGATAAACGGATCTGTGCTGGCCACCCGTGCAACCGATTGCCACGGTAAGGTAGGAGCGCCCTTCGTTTCGGTACCCGGGAATCCATGATTGCAGCAGTTGTTCAACCTCGCCGAGGTAGGCACCGGTAGCTGGCTCGCCGGCAAGAAATGCCTGCACCTCCTTGTCCCTGCCGGTCAGCGGGCGCAATTCTGTGCGCCAGTAGGGGTTTGGCAAGAGGCGTGCATCGAAAACAAGGTCTGCATCCTGTGGAAGTCCATACTTGTAGCCAAAGGACTGTATCTCGATTTGCAGTTCTTCCGGGATTTGCGCGATCTTGCGCCGGATTTGCCTGCGGAGCTGATGCAGGCTCGTGCGGCTGGTGTCGATCAGCAAGTCCGCTGCCTGGCGTATCGGTTGCATGCGTGAACGTTCCTCGAGGACCGCCTCGGTCAGGGTGTGCTGCCTGTCCGACAACGGATGCTTTCTTCGCGTTTCACTGTAACGCCGCAGAATCACGCGGTCATCCGCCTCGATAAAGAGGATGGTGCAGTCTATTCCGTCCTGTTTCAGACTCTCGATAACAGGCGGCAGGATATCAATGCCGGCTGTGGCTGTCCTGACGTCGATACCGATGGCGACATCCTGGTTGTAGAGCCGGTCATTTCCCAGGAGTTCCCTGGTGAGTGCGGGCAAGAGGGAGACCGGCAGGTTGTCGATGCAGTAGTAGCCGGCATCTTCGAGCGCATGCAGCGCTACGGTTTTGCCGGAACCGGAGAGTCCGGTGACGACGATCAGTCTCATCGGTCATGCCTGATGGTGCAATGTGCCAACAGCTTATAGCAGATATAAAGGGAAGAACAGGGCAGACCTGTGCATGTCTCCTAGGTTCCGGTATTGCCGGGTGAGACAGGGCTGGCTTGCTCGATGGCTGTACGCTGGCGTTCGATGAAATCCTCGCTGGCGTCATAGCCCTGGAGACGCAACAGGTAGTGCCGGACTGCCGTCTCGACAAGCACGGCCATGTTCCGTCCGGGAGCAATCGGAACCGTGACCTGGGGAATCTTCAGGCCGAGCACGGTGCGTGATGTGGTAACGCCTGCAAGGCGGTCCATTGCGGCAAGCTCGGTGTCGTCGAACTGCGCGAGATGAACGATGAGCCGAAGGTACTTGCCTCGCTTGATGGCCGTGTCACCGAACATGCGACGCACATTGAGCAGGCCGAGGCCGCGGACCTCGATGAAGTCCTGCAAGAGCGGCGGGCAGCTTCCTGTCACGATATCGGGGGCAATACGGGCAAATTCAGGCGCATCGTCAGCAATCAGGCGGTGTCCCCGGTTGAGCAGTTCGAGGGCAAGCTCGCTCTTGCCGGATGCCGCCGTGCCGGTCAGCAGGATGCCAAGTCCGAGTACCTCCATGAAGACACCATGGATGGTCTCCCGTTCTGCCAGTTCCTGCGAGAGGTAATACTGCAGGTTGTTGAGCACGCGCTGGTCACTGTGCTGTGTTCTCAGCAACGGTGTCGAGGTTTCATTGGCGACATCGATGAGATCAGCGGGGACCTCGATGTCATTGGTGCAGATCACGATTGCCGGATAGCCGTTGAAGAGCTGGTGAATCGTGTCCTTGCGTGTCGTCTTGAGCAGGCTGTTGATGTAGGCGATCTCGGTATGGCCGATGATCTGGATCCGGTTCGGATGGATCAGGTTCAGGGGGCCAACGAGTGTCTGACCGCTGGTTTCATTCTCGTTGTCAGTGAAACGGTGGCCGGCGCCCTCGAATCCTGCGACCCATGTGAGGTCGAGCCGCTTGCTGACTTCGGCGATAAATTCGCCGATCGTGCTGCTCATGCGCTCTGGCGCCGGGCCTCGGAACGGCCGAATGCGCTGATCACATCATCAGCAGATTTTGCGCTGCGCAGCAGTTCGCGGTTTTCCGCATCGGAGAAGAAGCGAGCGAGCTGTGCGAGCAGGCGAAGATAGTCCTCGTTGGATCCCTCCGGGACCAGCAGCGCGAAGACCAGATCGACGGAGGTTTCGTCAGGTGCGATGAAATCGACGGCATCACGTGTCCTGATGAAGGCGGCGCGTGTCGATTGCAGCTGCTTCAGCCGGGCATGCGGAATTGCGACACCAAAGCCGATACCGGTGCTGCCGAGTTCTTCGCGTTCAGCGAACTTGGCCTCGATCGCATCTCCGGAGATCTCGCTGTCTTCAAGCAGTCCGGCGAGCGCCTCGAGGACCATCGATCTGGTTGTGAGGGGCGCATCGATGAGGATGCGCTCCTCTTCCAGCAAATTGGGGGGGATAGTCATTAACGGTGGCTCTGGATTTTTTCCTTGTATTTAAGGAGTTGACGGTCGAGCTTGTCCACCAGCCCGTCAATCGCTGCGTACATGTCCTCGTGCTCTGTATCTGCGAAGATATCCTGACCGCTGACATGAAAATTGGCTTCCGCCATCTGGCGTGTTTTTTCAATGCTGAGAATCACGTTGACGTTGGTGACATGGTCGAAGTGACGCTCGAGCTTGCCAAACTTTTCATTAACATAGTTGCGGATCGAGTCCGTAAGGTCCATATGACGAGCTGTGAGATTGACTTGCATGTGTTGCTCCTCTCAAGAAAATAGTGTTAGTCAGATCATACGTTTGCGCTCACTCGATGACGGGATCGACATCGATTCGCGGTACTTTGCCACGGTACGCCGTGCAACGGAAATGCCCTCCTGCTTCAGCAGGGCTGTAATCTTGTTGTCGCTGAGCGGCTTGCCGCTCTGTTCATCCTGGATCATTTTGCGAATACGCGCCCGGATCGCTGTCGACGAGTGATTGTCACCGTCGACGGAGCCGACATGGCTCGAGAAGAAGTACTTGAATTCAAACACTCCCTGGGGAGTGAGCATGTACTTGTTGGTCGCGGCGCGCGAGATGGTGGATTCGTGAAGATCGAGTTCCTCGGCGATTTCGCGCATGACCAGCGGCTTCATTGCTTCGGGCCCGTGCTCGAGAAATGCCTTCTGGTGCTCGACAATCCTGTGCGCGACCCGCAGCAGTGTCTCCTGCCGGCTGTGCAGGCTCTTGAGCAGCCAGCGTGCTTCCTGCAGGTGATCACGCATCATCTGGTTGTCATGGCTCTGGTCGCCGCGTTTGATCAGGCTTGAATAGTAGCTGTTGATCCGCAGCTTCGGCAGTGTTTCCGGGTTGGCCTCCACGAGCCAGCGGTCGTTGTGCTTGCGTACGATGATATCCGGGGTCACATACTGGCTGTCATCGCTGGAGAAGTTTTCGCCGGGATATGGCGCACACTGCCTGACAAGTTCTATCGCCTGTTTCAATTCGTCGTTGTCGAGGCCGCTGCGCAGCTTCAGGAGT